>CAYMPU010000068.1:0-21716 GCA_964392375.1 uncultured Ohtaekwangia sp.
GGCGGTGTATTGAGGCATCATCAGTCCGGAATTAATACCCGGATTGGCCACGAGGTAATTCGGCAATTCGCGTGACCCGCTGATCAGCTGGTAGGTGCGCCGCTCGGATATGCTACCCAGCTCAGCCACGGCGATACTTAGGAAATCCATGGCAAGGGCCAGGGGCTGCCCGTGGAAATTTCCGGCGGAAATAATCTCGTCATGCTCCGGGAATACGTTTGGATTGTCGGTTACACCGTTGACTTCCGCGAGCACCACCCGAGTGCAGTAGTCGATGGCATCGAGGCTGGCGCCATGCACCTGCGGGATGCACCGGAAGGAATAAGGATCCTGCACATGCTTCTTTGGCTGTGCGATCAACTGGCTCCCCGAAAGTAAGTTGCGGACTTCTTCGGCAACCTTCGCCTGTCCTGCCTGTGGACGAATGGTGTGCACCTTGCTGTCGAAGGGTTCTATTCTTCCGTCAAACACATCCAACGACAATGCGCCGATACGGTTAGCCAGTTTGAGGAGTCGATGAGCATGGAGGACACACCACGTGCCAAATGCGGCCATGAACTGCGTGCCATTCAACAAAGCCAATCCTTCCTTGGCCTGAAGATGAATGGGCTGGAGGGCCAAGCGACTGAAAATTTCCTTCGAGGGATATTCTTTCCCTTCAACACGAACTTCACCAAGACCGATCAGCGGCAGACTGAGGTGGGCCAGGGGAGAGAGGTCACCGGAGGCGCCAAGGGACCCCATCTCGTAGACTTTGGGATAAACGCGGTTGTTAAAGAGATCGATAAGTCGTTGAACAGTCTCCACCTGTACACCCGAGTACCCATACGAAAGCGACTGCACTTTCAGGAAGAGCATGAGCCGCACGATCTCGTCGGGGATTGTAGGGCCCATTCCGCAGGCGTGCGACTTCACGAGGTTCTCTTGAAGACGCTCGAGGTCTTCGCCAGGGATATGCTTGTTGTAGAGTGATCCAAATCCTGTATTGATGCCGTACACGGGTTTGGCGTCGGAACGGATTTTCTTGTCGAGGTATTCACGGCACCGTTGGATTTTTTCACGGGCCTCGCTGCCCAGCGAAAGCGTCTGGCCCTCGTCGAGTATCGCGTGCAGGTCGCTCAGCTGAAGTTGCTTTGCGGAGATGGTATGGGTGCTCACTTCGATGGGGTTGATAGGAATTGTGCCAGTGTCTGCATGTGCTGTTCCCCGGTCTTCAGGTTCTTCACGGCAAGCACGCCGGATTTCATCTCATCGCTGCCGATGACGATACAGTACGGTATCTTCTTGCGATCGGCATACTCCATCTGCTTTTTCAGCTTGACGGTGTCGGGGTAAATTTCTGCTGCGATACCTTGGGTGCGAAGGGTTTGTACGATGCCCATGCCGTGTCGCATGCAGGCTTCGTCGAGGTGGCAAACCAGTACGTAAGAGCTGCGTTGTGTTTCTTCAGGGAAGAGGTTGAGCTCCTCCATCGCATCATAAAGCCGGTCGACACCAAAGGAAAATCCCACACCAGAACTCTTCTCCTTGGAATCAAAGACGGCGGTCAGGTTATCGTATCGTCCACCACCACTGACGCTGCCCACGGTGGCATCATGAATTTTCACTTCAAAGATGCACCCGGTATAATAGCTTAGTCCTCGAGCGAGTGCGATATCCAACTCAATCTTGTCGGTAGAAGCACCGAAGCCGGCAACCAGGTCCAAAACTTTTTCCAGGTCGTTGATGCTTGTTGCGGATCGTTCCTGTGCACCGAGTTTTTGACGGAGCAGCGCGATTTTTTCATGGGATGAACCTCGAGCATTGAGTATGTCGAAGAGGGCGGTAAGGGCATCGGCAGAGAAGCCTTTCGATGTGAGCTCTTCTTTCACACTGGCTTCGCCAATCTTGTCGAGTTTGTCGATGGCAACAAACAGCGCACCTTCCTTATCGCCGGCACCGGCGAGGGTGGTGAGGCCTGCGAGAACACCGCGGTGGTTAATTTTGATGGTGTAGCTCTTGATACCGAGTCGTGCAAACACATCGGTGATCATGAGAATGATCTCGGCTTCGCAGACGAGTGAGTCTGTACCAATGACGTCAGCATCGCATTGATAGAACTCGCGGTAGCGTCCTTTCTGCGGACGGTCGGCGCGCCAAACCGGCTGAATCTGATAGCGCTTGAAGGGGAAGGTGATCTCATGGCGATTCATCACCACATAACGGGCGAAGGGCACAGTGAGGTCGTACTTCAGACCCTTCTCGGCGATGGT
This sequence comes from uncultured Ohtaekwangia sp., assembly GCA_964392375.1. GTDB lineage: Bacteria > Bacteroidota > Bacteroidia > Cytophagales > Cyclobacteriaceae > ELB16-189. The sequence continues at coordinate 2,253 of CAYMPU010000068.1, forward strand.
GGGGATCAGTTTACGGGAGTCGCGAGAGGTGAGTAATGAAGTGTCAGCATCTTTGAGAAAATCGCCAGAATTCAGGACTTTGAATAAGAGTGTATCGCCTTCCTCGCCATATTTCCCGGTAAGGGTGGAGAGATTCTCCATGGCGGGTGTTTCGAGAGGCAGGAAGCCATAGCGTTCAAATACCGATCGGATGGTTTGAAAGATAAACTGGCGTTTGGCCATCACGGCCGGTCCGAAGTCCCGGGTGCCTTTGGGGAGAGTTGGTCGATCCATAATTTGAGGGCCAAGTTAATCACTACGCCACAGATTCATGGATTTTGTGGTCCTTTGGAAATAATCCGGACGGGTCTGCCCGGAAACCGGGAAATCTGATTAGTTTTGCACCCTTTAAATAGAATACCATGTCTGTAACCCGATTGAAGCGCAAGAACCGTAAAGACAAAGCTGTCGCAGCCCGCCGCAGGCAAACCCTCAAGATCCAGGGCTTTAAGCCGGTAGCCAAAGGTGTCGATATCGAGGCCATCAAGGAAGAATTCAAGGCCAAGAAGGCTGCGAAGAAGTAGGCTTCGACTGTACTCAGCCCGGGGCTTCGACTGCGCTCAGCCCAGGGCTCGGCCAGACTCCGGCTATCATCCCTCGTTTACCTAGTTCTATTACCTCCATTTTGCTGATTTTTCCGGCGTGGATTTCCATGCGGATAAGGGTACGCATGGCATGGAAACCTTGTTGGCCAGCGGCGCCAGGGTTGATGAAAAGCAGATTTCTGGATGCATCTTTTTTTACTTGGCAAATATGCGAGTGCCCGCAAATAAGTACATCCGGAGTTCGTTCTTTTAGTATCTTTTTTATTCTTGGGTTGTACTGCGGTGGCTTCCCTGAAATGTGGGTCATGAAGATCGTCAGCCCTTCGCGCGTGAGCCACAGGTCTTCCAGAAAGCGTGCACGCATTGCAGTGTCATCGATATTTCCATACACGGCCTGCACGGGTTTTATCTTTTTCAAGGCATCGATCACCGTCATCTCACCGATGTCGCCGGCATGCCAGATCTCATCGCAATGGGCGAAGTGCTTCTCGATCGTGGGGTCGAAGTAGCTGTGCGTGTCGGAAATAAGGCCTACGGTCAATTCGTGATCAGTGATTCGTGGAAGATGCCAGCAATGAATCGAGCGCGTGGTCGATTTCCTTCATTCTTGGGTACGCGTTGTTGCTGAGGATGATGATGGTCTTGTCCACATCGATGTAGCGAACGAGGCGGGTTGCGTAGCCGGGGTTGGAGCCGGTGTGCCAGATCTTCTGGCCCAGGGTAGGATGACGGGATATCATCCATCCAAATCCATAGTTGGAAATAGAATCATTCTTGAGAATGTACGGAGTAAATGCTTCCCCAAGGGTTCCCCGTTTCACCAGATTTTCTGCGTACAAGGCCCTGTCCCACTTTAGCAAATCATTCGACGTTGAACTCACACGGCCCGGGCCTTTGCGACTGCCGAGCCACACGATGTAGTTGGATGATGGAAAGGAATCGGCGCTGATATACCGGTTCTTTTCGGGAACGAAGATGTACCCGCGTGCGAAGTTGTTTACGGCTGCTTTCTCTTCCAGCGTACGAATGTCGGTGGTGGTCATGCCGACGGGCGTGAAAATGCGTTCGCGGCACAAGGTGATGAAGTCCTTTCCAGAGACGATCTCGGCAATGCTGGCCAGCAGCACAAACCCGGTGTTGCTGTATTCGTATTTTGTTCCAGGAGCAAATCGCCGCTCAGGATGGTATGCGATAAGATACTGGATAATCTCTTTGTTGCCGGCCACTTTGGTCTTGTCCCAGTGTTCATCCATCACGGACTGGTAGTCGGGGAGGCCAGAAGTATGGGTGAGCAGATGCCGGATGGTAATTTCCGGATAGGGGAGTTCGGGGATGTATTGCTCGAGACGGTTGTCATAAAACAACTTGCCTTCTTCGCTCAACATCATGATGATCATGGAGGTGAAGGTTTTGGATACCGAGGCAAGCTCAAACACGGTGTTTGTATCGACGGGAAGTTTGTTTTCAAAATCGCGGTACCCGAAGGCCTTGTGAAAAACCGGCTTGCCGCCATCTGCCATAAGCACGACCCCCGAGAAATCAGGATGTGCGGCAAAGAGGGTATCCATCTGGCTACTGAGGGGGGCCGTCTGCTGTTGCGGAGTCTGGCAGGCGATGGCCAACAGCAGGACAATAATAGATAGTGAGAGGACGCGCATCGTGTTGGGGTTGTCTTTAAAGGTAACGCATGACTCCTTACCAGTCAATGCGGAGTTCCTCTTCTTGAAGACGAACCTGCATCAGTTGCTCTTTGCCCCGAGTTCAGGAACAAAGTCAAGAATAATGGAATTCATACAGTACCGCTTGCCTGTGGGTGGTGGGCCGTCGTCGAACAAGTGACCGAGGTGACTGTCGCACCGGCCGCACCGCACTTCGATTCGGTCTAGTCCATGGGAAGTATCCCGTTGATAGCTCACGCTATTTTTGCGGGAGGTCTCAAAGAAGCTGGGCCATCCGCAGTTGCTCGAGAATTTTGAATCGGAGCGGAAGAGCTTGTTGCCGCACACGGCGCAGTAGTAGGTACCGAGGCCGGTGTAATTCCAGTACTTTCCTGTGAAGGCCCTTTCGGTGGCATTTTTCCTTCCTACCTGGAAGATACTGTCGGGCAGCACGGTTTTCCAGATCGAGTCGGGCACCTGAATACTGGTTGTATCGGTCCGTGAGTAGTAAGGGTTGCGTACCATGACCACGGGTGTGGTATTCTGGTTGACGGTTTCCTTTTGGTTTGCGGGGTTGCAGGCCACCCCGAGTGCAATAAGGAAGGCTAACTGGATTGGGAGTTTCATGTTCACAATGAAAAGCAAAACTAGGCAATCGGGACCGAAACATTTGTCGGTCACCCTACATACGGGACTTAGAATTGAACCACACCACACCTTTGACCATATCCAACCATTGGTGTAAACTTTCTTCTATCCTGCGGCCAGACCCGTTGAAATAAATAATAGCGTTACCTTAACATTCATCGTATGCTGGTCAGCTACCTCAAAATCGCGCTCCGTAGCCTGTTGAAGAACAAGGTCTATTCCGTCATCACTATCTCCGGGCTGGCCATCGGACTCACAGGGTTTATCCTTATCGGCATCTATGTGCGTAAGGAGACCAGCTTTGACAAGTACTTCGCCAAGGCACCGTTGATCTACCGGATCAATACAAAGGTCGATGTCAACGGTATTCAGAATACCTACTCCGGCGCACACTATCCCGCCTCTCACGACATGGTGGAGGAATTTCCGGAAGTAAAAAAAGCGTTGACCCTCTATGATCCCATAACGTTCCAGGGTGTGGTGCCGCGCATTAAATATGGTGAGCATGAATTCTCCGAGCGTCGCTTCCTGTTTTCCGATTCAACGTTCTTCTCCTTCTTCGATTTTCCGCTGGCCTATGGTGACGCGCGGACGGCCCTGCACGAAGTCAACTCGATGGTGGTTACGCACGAGACGGCGCTGAAACTATTTGGCCCCGGAAACCCATTGGGAAAGCTGGTAACGTTCAACGATTCCATCAGTTTCAGGATTACCGGGGTCCTTAAGCCCATTACCTTCAACACGCACCTGCGGTTTGATTATCTCGTTTACTCCAAGAACCTTATTCAGTCCTTTGTCGGGCGCAACATTCAACTTGACGACTCGTACATCGGCATGTGGTACTTTTCGTACATCATGCTGGCGCCGGACGCGTCCGCGGAAAAGCTTCAAAGCCAATTCCCTGATTTTGTCAGGCGGCACTATCCGCCGCGGTACACCGACAACCATGCGGCGCTGGTGATTCAAAATGTTCAGGACATTCACCTGAAGTCTCAGTTCTCAAGCGGGGATATTTCACCCAACGGCAACATCGACTATCTCTACATTCTCTCCATCATCGGGGCGCTCCTGCTCATCATCGCGTGCATCAACTTCATCAACCTCTCCACAGCCCGGTACATGAACCGCGCCAAGGAGGTAGGTCTGCGGAAAGTGGTTGGCGCTCAACGCATCCAGCTGATTGCTCAATTCACGGGTGAGGCAATCGTCATCACGCTGCTTTCCGGTGTGGTTTCCCTTGTCGGTGTGTTCTGGATGATTCCATTCTTCAATCAACTCGCCAGCGCTTCGCTAGACGCTTCCGAGTTGCTTAATCCAGCAACGATCTACCAAGCTGTTGGGTTCTTTGTATTGGTCGGCGTGCTTTCCGGAGTGTATCCTGCGTTGGTGCTTTCCGGTTTCCAGCCCATTCGTGTGCTGAAGGGTATGGTGGAAATGCCCGGCAGCAATTTCAGTTTGAGGAAAGCTCTTGTGGTGCTGCAGTTTGCTGTATCCATCACCCTCATCATTGGCACCATCGTGGTGTACAGTCAGCTGAACTACTTGCGCAATAGGAGTATGGGCTTTGACCGGGATCAAATGGTCATCTTGCCTGTTCCGGGGGTTCCCATCTTCAGGCAGTATCCTTCGTTCAAGGAAGAGGTCGAACGACTTTCGAATGTAAAGTCAGTCACCAGTGTCTCCCACGACCTGGGGCAAAAGAACCTGCCGTACTATCCGGTGATCGCCGAAGGTAAGGACGAGGAGCAAATGGTACCCGTGATGTATGTGGGCTATGATTTTCTGGAAACGTTCGGTATTTCCATGAAGGAGGGGAGGTTTTTCGACAAGGGGTTCAACTCCGACAGTTCTCTGGCATTTGTTGTGAACGAGGCCGCCGTGAAGACATTCGGTTGGTCGGATGCTCTGGGGCGGAAGTTAAAGGAAGGATTCCGCGGTTCGGACTCAACACGTGTCATTGGCGTCATCCGTGATTTTAACTTTGACCCGCTGAAGTCGGGCATCAACCCGCTGGTGATCCAGTTCAGCGGTGCGTTTGGGAATGTGGCCATCAAGCTCGGCAGTGGCAATAATATGCCGACGATCAGAGAGATTGAGGCTATCTGGGCAAGGATCTACCCGGAGATCCCATTCAACTATTACTTTTTGGATGAGGGGCTGCGTGCGACGTATGCAGAGGAGGAGCGTATCAGTAAAATCTACACCGTGTTCTGTTCGCTGGCGCTGCTGATCGCTTCGATGGGAATGTTTGCGCTGGCTTCGTACACCATTCGCAAGCGCATGAAAGAAATCAGTGTACGTAAAGTGTTGGGAGCAACAGAATCAGGAATCGTCATACTGATCTATCGTGAATTCATCGTACTTATCCTGCTCGCCTTTGCTGTGGCTACACCGGTATCGATCATCATCTTTAAAGACTGGCTGTCGGGCTTCGCTTATCACATCGACTTGAAGCCGGCGTTCTTTGTGATGTCGGTGGGGGTCGTTATCCTGATCTCTTGGCTAACGCTCGCGTTTCAGATGATCAGGGCCAGCCGGGTGAATCCGGCGGTGATTCTGAAATCGGAGTAGGAAAGGGCTTCAGGTTACAGTTTTCCGTGTACGCCTGTAACCTGAAACCGCTTGTGGCCTACATGCCACCCATCTTTCCTTCTTTCTTCGCACGCTTCTCCGCCCTCTTTTCTTTAAGGGTTTTCAGCGGCTTCTTCTTGTCTTCTTTTTTCTTGTCTTGACCTTTTGACATATCGGTTCAGCGTTTAATTGAACAATAGTCAAATCTAATACCCGGAAGAATGCGATGCAACTTCCGCCCGCCCACCTAAATCAATCAACCCTCAAATCAAGGGAATCAAGGTCCAGACAAAATTGGTGGCACGGTATAAAATTAAAATGGGCCTGATATTTCTACCAGGCCCATCTCATCAAGTTAATCCTAATTCAAGGCAATCCTCAAATCAAGCGAATCAAGGTTATCGCTTTCCTCTCCAATGCCCCGACCACTGCTTCTTCGGCCGTCTTCCGCCGTTGGGCGACGACGACTGCTGGTGGACTCTGGGACGGCTAGGATCTGCGTTGCCAACGGAATGATAAGGGTGACTGTCGACGACAGGAACTGTTTTAGTGATCAGTTTCTGGATGTCGCGCAGGTACTCGCGCTCTTCGGTATCGCAAAACGACAGGGCAATCCCGCTAGCGCCAGCGCGTCCGGTACGACCGATGCGGTGAACGTATGTTTCCGGAACGTTGGGAAGCTCAAAGTTGATCACGTGCGAAAGGTCATCGATATCTATGCCGCGGGCGGCGATGTCGGTGGCGACGAGTACACGTGTGTGGCGCTCTTTGAAGTTGCTCAGGGCTTTGATGCGCGCGTTCTGTGACTTGTTTCCATGGATGGCTTCGGCGCGAACGCCGGCTCGCACGAGGTCTTTGGCCACACGGTCTGCGCCGTGTTTGGTGCGGGTGAACACAAGGGCAGATTCAATGGCCTCGTTCTTCAGCAGGTGCAAAAGCAACGAACGTTTGTCGTTCTTCTCAACGAAGTACATCTCCTGACGCACGGTGTTGGCCGTCGAAGAAACGGGCGCCACTTCCACGCGCACCGGGTTGGTGAGGATGGAGTTGGCCAGCTTCGAAATTTCGTTGGGCATGGTGGCGGAGAAGAACAACGTCTGACGCTTCTGAGGAAGGCGGGCGATGATTTTCTTCACGTCGTGGATGAAGCCCATGTCGAGCATGCGGTCGGCTTCGTCCAGAACAAAGAACTTGATGTGATCGAGCTTGACATAGCGCTGGTCCATAAGATCAAGCAGGCGTCCGGGTGTGGCGATGAGTACGTCGACACCGGAGCGCAGGGCATCGGTCTGTGATTTCTGTGATACGCCGCCGAAGATCACCGTGTGGCGGATGCGGAGGTGCTTGCCGTAGGCCGCGAAGCTCTCACCAATCTGAGCTGCAAGCTCGCGGGTGGGTGTGAGGATCAGGGCTTTGATGCCGTTGGGGCCTTTCTGGTAGAGTTCGTCGTTGTGAAGAAGTTGCAGAATGGGGATCGCGAAGGCAGCGGTCTTACCCGTGCCTGTTTGTGCACATCCGAGCAGATCGCGGCGCTCGAGGAGCACCGGGATGGCCTGTTGTTGGATGGGCGTAGGCGTAGTATAGCCTTCATGGACGAGCGCACGTAAAATGGGCTCGATAAGATTCAATTTTTCAAATGACATAGATTGTTTTTACTTCCGGCAGAATCGCCAAAAAATGTTTGTTAAAAGATGCGCCTCTTGGGTCAACGCATGGGCTCCGCTTGCAGTGGGGATGCCGTTTTACGGGAATTTGGAGGTCTAAAGTGCAAAGATACGATTATTTCTTCGATTGTGCATCACACCTGCTCTTTCCGAGCGAAGGGAGGAGCCGACTGGATGCTAGATTCCGCCCACCGCTCACCGTTCACTGTTCACTGTTTACCGCTCACCGCTCCCTCCGCCGCCACCTCCACAATCATCTCCACTTCACACGCTAAATTCCAGGGGAGTGATGCAACGCCAATTGCCGATCGTGCGTGTTGCCCGCGGTCGCCGAAGACTTCGATCATGAGCTCGGAGAAACCATTGATCACTTGCGGATGTTCAGTGAATGTCGGCTCAGCGTTGACCATGCCAAGGACTTTGACGATTCTCACCACTTTATTAAGGTCACCAATTTCTCCCTGGAGTACGGCCAGCATATTGATGCCCGTGGATCGCGCAGCCTGATAACCTTCTTCTACGGTAAGATCCACGCCGACTTTGCCCTTGTATGCTTTGCGGTCCGAAGTCTCCAGCGGCCCATTGCCCGACAAGTAAATCAGGTTGCCCGTTCTCACCGCGGTCACAATCTTTACGTTGGGCGGCATGGTCGGAGAGGTCAGGGCAATGCCAAGACTCTTGATGCGTTCTTCGACATCATAGGTGTATAGGTCTGCAACGGTTTCTTTTTTTGGAGCGGACGTAGTGCAGGCCGCTAAAAGGACCAGAAGCTGAAGATGGACTTTTCTCATGGTTATTTCACAACGGCTCCGCTGTTGTCCAGAACGATTACATTGCTCCTGAATTTCTTCACCTCTTCCAGCTGCGTCTTCTTGTCACCAACGATCAGGTAAACCATATCCGATTCTTTCATGTACTGGTTGATGACGGATTGAAAATCAGCGACGGTCATCTTCATCAATTCCTGCTGATCGGCCTCAATGAAATTGGTGGGCTTGGCATACTTGCTCGATTCACGCAGCAAGCTGAGCTTGGAGCCGAGACTCTCATAGGAAAGGGTATTACTCTTCAGTACTTTATTCTTGGTCACGGCCACCTCAGCTTCACCGAAATTCTTTCCGTAGTCGGCGAGAATGGTCTGGATGGTTTGCAACGACGGTAACGTCGCATTGCTCCGAACGCTGGTGTTTATAAAGAATGGAGCCTTCTCTTTGAACCGTGATATGCCGGAGTAGGCGCCGTAGGTATAGCCTTTGTCTACCCGCAGAATCTGAAAGAGCTTTCCGCTTGATCCACCACCCAGGATTTCATTGGCAAAATCCAGATTGTTGCTGTTGGGGTCCGATGCTGCCAGCGCCAGGCGCCCGATGTAGATCACGGATTGCTTGGCATCGGGGAAGTCAATGAAATACACATTGCCGGCAGGTGCAGACACGGGCTGACTAGCGGTGATGGCTGCGACCTTCTTTGCTTTCCAGGATTCCCTCAGCATCGATGCCTGTTTCTCAACACGGGCCTGGTTGACAGCACCGGCGATATGCAGGGTGGCATTTTCCGGCGATAGACTGGTTTGATAATAGTTCTTCAAGTCATCCAACGTGATTGTGGCAGTCGACTCCAGCGTACCGTTGAGGGGAAGCCCGAGATTATGACCTGTGCCGTACATGAGCTTGTAGAAATTCCGGCTCGCGATGGCCTGTGCATTGGCGTCGACACCCTTGAGGTTAGTCTCCAGTGCTTTCTTCAGGCGGTCGTATTCGGCAACGTCCCATCGTGGTTCGAGCAAAATCTCCTGAACCAGTACGAAAGTAGGTTCAAAGTTGCGGGCAAGACAGCTCGCGGAAATCCGAAATTCTTCGCTGGTGCACTGAACGGTGATGGATGACCCCAGAAGTCCAATGGCCTCCTCGAGTTCAGCCGATGTCCGCCGCACCGTCCCTTGATTCATTAATTGTGCAGTCAGGTTGGCTACGCCAGCTTTGCCTGCAGGATCACGCATGTGTCCGCCGGGGATGGTAATGTCAAAACTCACGAGGGGGATTTCGTTGTTCTCCATTCCAATCACCGACAAACCATTCTTTGCAGTGTTTGTCCATACCGGTGGCATTTTGAATAGCGGGGTTTGACCAAACGGGGGTTCTGAGCGATCGTGTTTGGTGGGTGTCTTGGGCGTGTTGGCCTCACCACCACGGGAGACGGCTTCGCTCTGCACGTTGGCGACGACCTGTTCCTGCCAAACGGTTGCTGGTACCGCTCCTGCCACGGCGAGGGCAATCTGTCCTTTTGGCACGACGCTGGTCATCACGTAGTTCTTCCCTTTGATGTATTGGTTATAAACGCGCATGACATCGGCGCGGGTCACGGCCAGTGTGCGTTCAGCAGAGGTGACGATGAAGGCGGGGTCACCGGCAAATTCGTTGTCCTGGGAAAGTGTGAACGCTTTGCCAAGCACGGTGGCGATCGTTTGGTAAAGGCTGGTCTCCAGTTGCGCTTTGATGCTTTCAAGTTCGGCATCGGTGAATCCATCCTTCTCAAAGCGTGCCAAGCCTTCATCGATCGCGGCCTTCACATCGCCCAGGTTGACGCCGGCATTGGCGCGCACACGAAATTGAAACTCTCCGGCAAGTTCATTGCTGCTCTGGCCACTGCCCACACCCGGGGCCAGTTTCTTTTCTTCGACGATTACCTTGTAGAGCGGGGACTTTCGGCTCCCGCTGAGCAGTTCACCCAGAACATCAAGAGCATAGGTGTCGGGATGGAGATTTTGCGGCGAGGGGAACACCATGCGTAACTCCGGTAAGCGTGCAAATCCGTCTTCGAATGAAAGTGATTTGGTCTGCGTCAGTGTAACGGGCATCGGCTTCATCGGCTTGACATCGGGGCCCTTGCGGATTTCCCCGAACCACCGCTGAACCTTCTCCTTCGTTTCCGCGATATTGATATCACCGGCAATGACGAGTGTTGCGTTGCTTGCCCCATAGTACATATCGTAGAATTCCCTTACGTCAGCCAATGTGGCGGCTTGAAGGTCGGGGAGGGAGCCGATGACACTCCAGTTGTAGGGGTGATCTTTGGGGTAGAGATTGCTGCTGATGATTTCATCGGTGTAGCCATAGGGTGCATTGTCGACGCGTTCCCGCTTTTCATTTTTCACGACTTGCTTCTCAGCTTCGAGTGCTTCTGGTGTAACGGTGTTGATCATGAACCCCAGTCTGTCGGAATCAATCCAGAGAATCGTGTCAAAGGCATCTTTTGGCACCACCTCATAGTATATGGTGCCGTCTTCCCAGGTTCCACCATTCCGGTCACCACCCCATTCGGGAATGAGTTTTCGGTTGGCCCCCTGCGGCGTATTCTCCGAGTCATTGAACGACATGTGTTCAAAGAAATGTGCAAATCCGGTCTTACCCGGCTTCTCCCGGCTTGACCCTACATGCATCATGGTAGCCACGGCTACAATGGGATCGGAATGATCTTCGTGAAGTACAACCTCCAGCCCGTTGTCCAGGGTGAATTTTTCATACACCAGCTTGAAGTCTTTCATACCACCGGCCTTCTGACCGAAGCCAGCAAGCGAGAGGCAAAGGGTTACGGTGATCAGGAATGTAATGCGCAATTTCATAGAGCAGGGTTTATCCATTCAATTCTCCGTTAACGGAACTATCCAATATCAGGTTGTACCTGGCGATTGTGTGGTTGGCACCGCGCCTGTCATCCTGGACTCCCCGGACTTGTTCCGGGGTTCCGGGATCACTCTTTCTCCAAAAACGGATACCGATAATCCGTAGGTGACACAAAGGTCTCTTTAATCGTCCGCATCGACACCCAGCGCATCAGGTTTGCCTTCGCGCCGGCTTTGTCATTCGTGCCGGAGCCTCGCGCACCGCCAAAGGGCTGCTGTCCAACAACAGCACCTGTGGGCTTGTCGTTGATGTAGAAGTTGCCGGCGGAGTTCACTAGTTTCTTCGTAGCCATCTCTACGGCGTAGCGGTCTTTCGCAATGATCGATCCGGTCAGCGCGTAGGGAGAAGTTTGGTCAACAAGTTCCAGGGTCTCTTCAAAGTTCTCGGCGTGGTAGACGTAAATCGTCAGCACGGGACCGAAGATCTCTTCGCACATCGTGATCGAGGAGGCGTCTTTGGTCAGGATCACCGTCGGCTCGATAAAGTAGCCCTTCGACTTGTCGCACTTGCCGCCGGCGATGATTTCATTCATGGGATTGGCCTTGGCCTTTTCGATGTAACCGGCGATGGAGTCAAATGCTTTCTCGTCGATCACCGCGTTGATGAAGTTGCCGAAGTCTTCCGTGCCACCCATTTTGAAACTCTTGAGATCGGCGACGAGATGGGTCTTCACATCTTCCCAAAGGTTGGAAGGGATATAGGCGCGGGATGCCGCGGAACATTTCTGACCCTGGTACTCGAATGCGCCGCGGCTGAGCGCGGTGGCAACTACTTTCGGATCAGCGCTCTTGTGTGCGACTACAAAATCTTTTCCTCCGGTCTCGCCCACGATGCGTGGGTAGGACTTGTATTTCTGAATGTTGGCGCCGATGGTCTTCCACATGCCCTGGAATACGCCTGTGCTTCCTGTGAACTGGATGCCCGCAAAATCACGGTGACTGAAGATTGCATCACCAGCGGTAGGTCCACTGACATAAACAAGATTGATCACGCCATCCGGAAGGCCGGCCTCGCGGAGAATCTGCATGAAGACGCTGGCGGAGTAGACCTGGGTGTTGGCAGGTTTCCATACAACGGTGTTGCCCATCATCGCCATACTCGATGGCAGGTTGCCACCGATAGCCGTGAAGTTGAACGGTGTTAGCGCAAACAGGAAGCCTTCCAGCGGACGGTACTCCATGCGGTTCCACACACCCGCGCTCGACTCGGGTTGTTCGTTGTAGATCTGGCCCATGAAGTAGACGTTGTAACGGAGGAAGTCGATGAGCTCGCAGGCGGAGTCGATTTCGGCCTGGTACGCATTCTTCGACTGGCCCAGCATGGTAGCCGCATTCATTTTATAACGGTAAGGTCCCGCGAGTAGATCGGCAGCCTTGAGAAAAATGCTCGCGCGATTTTCCCACGACAGATTAGCCCACAGTTCTTTTGCGTTCAAAGCCGATTGAATGGCTTGCTCGACGTGGCTTTTGTCGCCTTCGTGGAACTGACCGAGGATATGTTTGTGATCGTGTGGAGGGGCGATGTTCTTGGTCTTCCCAGACCGCACCTCTTCACCCCCGATGTACATCGGGATATCGAGCTTGGTATTGCGCGCTTCTTCGAGGGCCTTTTTCAGGGCTGCACGTTCTTTGCTGCCGGGGGCGTAAGACAGAACGGGTTCGTTTTTTGGGATGGGTATGTGAAAGAATCCTGTAGACATAGGTGTGCGATTTTTGGAGTGCCAAAAGTACAAAAAACTGCCCTGTAGATCAGAGCAGTTTCCTCAATTCCTCCAGCGAATGAATCTCATGCGTAACGGCGGCTTCGTGGGCTGTATGGCCAGGATTGAAGAATATCGTATCGATCCCTGAGGCCCTTGCGCCGGCAATGTCGGTCTGGAGATTGTCGCCGATCATAACGGCGGTCTCCGGCGCGTGGCCGGATTGCGACAGGGCGAATTCAAAGATCTTGGGTGACGGTTTCTTGTTACCCGCTCGTTGCGAGGTCACCACGTGCTTGAAGTAATGGCTGATGCCCGCAGAACTTATCTTCTTAGACTGAATCTCATCAAACCCGTTGGTCACAATGGTCATCGGGTAGCGGGGGTGGAGGTAGTCGAGAATTTCTTTGGCCTGGGGAAGGAGGTTCTTCTTAAGGGGAAGTTCACGCAAATAGACGGCGGAGAATTCCACCGAGAGCTTATAGTCGTCGACACCGCTTTCCTGAAAGACTCGCTGAAACCGTTCGGTGCGGATCACTTCCTGGCCGATGAGTCCACGGTCGTAGCGGTCCCAGAGGTCGACATTCACTCGGCGGAAGGTTTCAAAGAAGTAACGGAAACTGGTGACGCCGAGGTCTTCCATGCCAAAACGGGCAAACAGATCCCGCAACGTTTCCTCCGAATTGGTTTCGTAGTCCCACAACGTATGGTCGAGGTCGAAGAGAATGCAGGAATAGGATCTCATCGGGAGGCGGTGTACCCCAGGGGTTGGATTTGGAGTTTGTTGAGGGCAAGCTCGCGGTTGTTGAACAGCGTTTGAAAAGTCTGCAGATCTTTTTCAAGGACCGGGTCGCGTTTGAGGAAGTCGAGCATGCGCTTGAGGATGTCGATCACTTCCTCTTTAATCTGGTAAAAGACCCATTGGTTGTGCTTGCGCGATGAGAGGATGCCGGAGTTCTTCAAATAGATGAGGTGCCGCGAGGTCTTGGCCTGCGTGAACTCGAGGATATGTTCCAGGTCGCTGATGCACATCTCGCCGTTGGTCATGATGAGATGTAAAATGCGCAGCCGGGAGGTGTCGGAGCAGGCGAGGAAGATCTGCGCCCCCAGGTCGATATTAAATTGCTTTAATCTCACGTTAATTGCGCGACCAAATTACTCAAAAACCGTTTGCCACCATCGGTGTTAGGCAGATCGTGGCCTTCTCTCTATCTTTGAGCCCTTTCACAGCATGAAGCGTTCGACAGCGTATGTATGGGTGTTGGTTCTGGTGGCGGGAGCGCTTTTCGCGAGTTCACCCGCCCAGGCGCAAGGCAATAAGCGCCGTATTATCCAGCTTTCCGGTATCGTTTTGGGGGAAGACAGCACCAGTGGTGTTCCCGGCGTACACGTCTACGTCCCGAAAGCCGGCCGCGGTACCTCCACCAACATCACCGGTTTCTTCTCGATGCCTGTACTGGGCGGTGACAGTATCGTGATCAGTTCGGTAGGCTACATCCGGCAGAGTTACATCGTCCCGTCCGACCTCAACGAAGACTTCCTTACCATCGTGGTGGAGATGACAACCGATAATACCTACTTGCGCGAAGTCACCATCTTGCCGTTCCCAACGGAGGAGGTTTTCAAGCAAGCCGTTCTTGCGCTTAATGTACCCATGGACAATGGGATTGACTCCAGGAACCTAAACTCAGAGCTCATGGCGCTGATGATGCGTACCACACCGATGGATGGTAACCTCAACTACCGGTATTATATGGAGCAGTACAACAGTTCCATCACCAACAAGCAGCTGGGTGTGACGAATCCGTTTTTGAACCCATTTAACTGGGCGAGGTTCTTCAGGGATCTGAAGGCCAATAAGAAAAAATGACCTTGATTCGCTTGGTTTAAGGATTGCCCTGATTAGGATTACCTTGAATTGAATACACGAAACCAGACTCCGTATCTCGGCTGGTAGCCCCCTGATGTTTACTAGTGTGTATCGGAGTGTGAATTTGGCTGAGGATATATTTTCTCAATGCATTCATTCTTGTATCCTCCGCCTCTGGGATAATTGGGTATAAAATTCCACATTTTAGTGAAAGAGCTGTCAAATGACAGCCATTGCGCCAATTCAATCGAAACCGATAGTATTTGACCTGACTGGCACGAACTTTTCTCATCAGTGATTGCTGGCCTCATGTTATGGAGGTCAATCTGTAAGGAGGAAATCCAGTTAAACGATCTGTTTTGAACACATTTTTATATTCAACCGTTCCTGCCGCATTGTTTCGGGAAATTAATTCTTCGATATGAAGATCCTGATGACTGATGATGATTCGGACGACAGACTCCTCGCTCTTTTTGCGTTTAAGAAACTGAATGCTGCCCATTCCGTAGACTTTGTTACGAATGGGCTGGAATTAATTGGTTACCTGAATTCGCGACTCGATGCCAACAGTGAGTTGCCGGATTTGGTTTTGCTGGATTTGAATATGCCAAAAATGGATGGCCGGGAGGCGTTGAAGCAAATCAAAGCCAACCCAAAATTCGACGGACTGGAGATTATCATTTTTTCTACCTCCGCCTCTGAAAAGGATAAGGCCTTTGTCTTGTCGCAGGGCGTTACGAGTTATATCGTAAAGCCTACCAATCACCTGGAGCTTATCGAAATTTTTAGAAAGATCTGCGAAGATCTGTTGCCGATGTGGGGTCGTTGATCCACAAGGTCAGGGAAACCCATAAGGCAGCAACCAAAGAGGGCATCATTGTCCACACGAAGAACGTTGCCAGCGAAGTCCGGATCGAGGTGCTTCCCAGGAAACTGGGTGGAGAAACCTTTCTCCTCGTCGTCTTCCGGAGAAATTTGCCTGTCGTCCCGGATATACTTAAACGATCGAACGGCAATGGCAACGGGAAGCGCGCCAGAAATCGTATCGCGCGACTGGAAAGCGACCTTGTAGAATCGCGGGGGCTGGTGAAGAGCACCAACGAGAAGTACGAAATAACCTATGAGGAACTCCAGGCCAATACCGAAGAGATCTCCTCATCGAATGAAGAGTTGCAGACCATCAACGAGGAACTGGAAAGCTCGAAGGAAGAACTGCAGTCGGCCAACGAGGAACTCGTGAACACGAATGAGGAGCTGGCCAAGCGCAACATGGAGTTGAATATCTCGTATGCGGAACTGAAGAAGGTAAATGGCCAGCTCGAGCAGTTTGCTTTCATTTCAAGCCATGACCTACAAGAACCGTTGCGGAAGATTCAGTCGTTTTCCAGCTTGCTGACGACGAAGGAAGCCAAGCTCAATGCCTTTGCCTCAAAATATTCATCCAAAATCAATGAGTCGGCACAACGAATGTCACGACTCCTGAGCGACCTGTTGGGATTCTCCCTGCTGGGCAACGATGGGAAGACCAGGCAGCAGGTGGACTTGAATAAGATTGTAAAGAATGTACTGGAAGACTATGAAGCGGTCATCGAGAAGCGGCACGTGGTCGTCAGGGTATCCCATCTTCCCAGTCTGTTCGCGGAGCCGGTACAGATCAACCAGCTCTTTCATAACCTGGTAGGCAATGCCATCAAGTTTTCGAAGAGCAAGCCGGTCATCACCATTTCATCCAGAAAGGTGAACGATAAAGACTATGCGACATACCGGGAACTGATCAGGGGAACGCCATACTCGGTGATCACGGTCAAAGACAACGGCATAGGCTTTGATCCTATCTACGCCGAACGAATCTTTATTCTGTTCCAAAAGCTCAACGACAAGAAAGGCGTTACGGGCACGGGCATCGGGCTGGCCATTTGCAAGAAGATTGTGGAAGACCACGGCGGACTGATCTTTGCTACGGGGAAGGAAAATGGAGGGGCGATGTTCACGATTTTTCTGCCGATGGGGAATTGAATGCATTTCCCGCAGATTAGCGCAGATTGAATACGCAGATTTTCGCTGATTAAATACAATACAGGATTTCACGGATTTAATGCAGTTCCCGCAGATGGCCGCGGATTTAATACCGCAGATTTTCCCTGATTATATACGAATAGGATTTCGCGGATAGATGCATTACCTGGACCCCGGCACCCTTCCTGCATTTAATCTGCGCAAATCTGCGTGGGCTCAAATCTGCGGTAATCTGCGGGAACTGCATTCATCCGGGCTCTGTGCTAAACCCAGACCTTATTTTCTCAACCGCACAACCTTCCCTTCCCGCGCCGATTCCTTTGCGGCTTCGAGGATCTCCATCACAATCATGTTGTTTTCCAGGGAAGAGAGGTCGGTGGACTTCACGACTACCTGACCTCGGACCACCGCGGCGAGGTAGGCGAAGGGATCATGAAGGGGTTGTGGGAGAGCATCCACGGATCGGGTTTCTTCCCCCGGCGTCCCTACCGGGGCCTGCCCCGGTGTCTCTACCGGGGTCACCTTAAGTCCATTGCGGTCAGCGAAGACATAACCTTTCTGTGCGTAGACTTCCATGTCTTTACGATTGTATGGCCAGTTCCACGAAGCCTGAATGATACCCTGCGCTTTGGGGTAGGTGACGATGATGGTGGCTTCGTCGTCTACGTTGGGATAGACGTCCGGTTTGATGTGTTGCGTGATGGCGCTCACCGTCAGCGGCCGTTCGCCATTCATGAGCCAGGTGATGAGGTTGGCGCCGTAGCATCCGAAGTCCATGAGCGCGCCGCTGCCGTTTTGTACGGGGTCGGTGAGCCAGTCGAGAAATTCTTTGTTGACACCGATCTCTTTCGGGCCCATGTGACCGTCATGCACCACTACTTTGCGGATCTCGCCAAGCTGGGGGAGGAGGTCACGGGCCGCGTAGTTGCTACTGTACCACGTGGTCTCGTAGTTGGTGAGCAGCGGGATGCCGTGCTTCTTCACCAGGCTTTCCATCTGCCGGGCGTGGTCCAAACTCACCGCCAGGGGCTTCTCGACCATGACAGGTATTTTTTTCGGCGCGCACTGTTGCACGACGGCCAGGTGTTCGTAGATGCTGCCAAATGCGGCGACAGCTTCGGGCTGCACCTTCTTGAGCATTTCTTCCAATGACGGGTACAGCAAGGAGAGTGGCAGCTTGTACTGTTTCAGGTAGCGCTCGGCCAGCTCGCGGTTGGGTTCCGCGATACCGACGATTTCAATATCACCGTCATCAGCTCTGCCCAGCAGCCAGTGCACATGCGTGTGCGTGAGCCCGGCGATGGCGATGCGGAAGGGTTTTTGGGCGGCGCCCGGAATAGACATAGAGAGGAGTGCGAGGAGGGTGAGCAATCGGAGAGGCATGGGGTCAAAGATAGTGGAATAGTGGTCCCTGCAGTCGAGTGCGTTTGCGTTGGATGGGTTCCCGCAGATTTTCGCAGATTTTAACACCGCAGATTTTCGCGGAAGAATGCAGAATGCATTTCCCGCAGATTATACTTCGTTGATAATTTTCCGCGCAAATCTGCGTGGGCTCAAACCTGCGCCATCTGATGAGGTTTCCTGAGTTTGGGTACCCCACAACTCCTGTCTCCTTCCTCCTTCCTCCTGACTCCTAACTCCTAACTCCTAACCCCTAACTCCTAACTCCTAACTCCCAACCCCCATCATCATATCAATCTTGTCGAACAGTTCGCCGACTCCCACCGCCGCCCAGATGATGAACACGGCCAGGCCGATCTTTACCAGGCGGGGGATGGTGAGGCCGGTGTAGTCCTTGATCAGGGTATCGACCGGGGGAAAGTAGACGAAAGCGAGGAGGACGAGGAAGATGCCGAAGAACGGGTCATTGCCCCAAAAGGTGTTGACGAAGCCAATGGCGACCACCAGCCCGCCGAAGAGCCAGCTGATGATGTTTAATGCGGTTGATGCGAGGTTCATGGGGATGGTGTTTTGCTGAGATTGGATACGTACCAAAAGTACTTTGTTTTGCAAAGTTAATGAATGTTTTCAATAACCGATGAAGTTATACGAGAAGATTGTGGCGGTCTTTTAAACGCAGAGGGCTCAAAGGAATGCACGCGGAGATCACAGAGTAGGCTGAAAAGTTCCTTTGAGCCCTTTGCGTGCATTCCTCCGTGTCCTTTGCGTTTAAGCGCCGCGCTTCGTCAGCACCGACATACCAGCCCAATACATCATCAGAAAGGGCGCACCGGGGATAAAGAAGAAGAACAGGAATTCTATGGCCTTGGGTAGTTTTTGGCCGTTGACAAGAATAATAATCATCGTAATCAGCCCCAGGGTACACATCACCATCAGGAAGATCATCGTTCCCTTGCGTATGTGGTTGAAACGATGCAGCACAAAGAAGAACAGCACGAGGAAGCCATATTGAAACAAGCGGCCCAGGCAGCCAAGATTAACCACGGTTTGGTTATCGTAGTGTTCTCCAAATCCTTCGGCCCGTTCACCCTGACCGATCCATGCGGCCAACCCTTCAGCGTAGTGATAATGATATACCAGCTCCCACGTCATTATTGCTATCGCCGGGACCAAGAGCAACAGCAGCCACACGTTCCAACGTCCGAACTCCTGCTTTCTGTCCTTCGCGATCAGGAGGAAGCCCACGGTGAAAAGTGCCGCATTCAGCAGGAGCAGGAAATACCGGTAATGTTCACGTTCCGTATGTTGCAGCATCTCGATGCCATTCTGCGGCGGCCCGAGTCCCAATACGGAAGCCATGATCACTCCGAGTGCAAAAAACATCAGGCCGCCTGCCATGATAGCCGTCGGTAGTTTCCGATTGAGCGCCACCAGCAATACCAGCAGCGCCCCGAATCCGGCGACAAAGCTGGCAGCGATATAGATGCTCAAAGTGTTCCCTTCGAGATATGGAGAATACCTCGCCACCAATGCCGTTCCCAGAAAGGGTACAAGAGCGAGAACAACGAGTGCAACTACCCTGAGAATGGTCTTGAGCATGGAGATGAAGTTTGGTAAAGATTAAGAAAAATTGTTGAACTCGGGGATTAAGGTTGAAGAAGAAACAATAT
>CAYMPU010000069.1:0-9293 GCA_964392375.1 uncultured Ohtaekwangia sp.
GGAATAGTTGAATAGTTGACAGTTGACAAAGAGCAGTTGACAAAAAGGACCGATCATTGCCAATTTTCCTCTCAACTATCCATTCTGTAATCGTTGACAAATTGGAAATACAGGTGACATCAGGAGCCGCATTGTCAATTACCCCTTGTCAATTGTCAACTCTTCTTCCTTCTCAACGCCGCTCCCTTACGCTGCTCAATCGTCAGCGCGCGTTGGTACTTCGCCGCGTTGGCATTGTGCGCACGGAGTGTCTTCGCAAAATTGTGATACCCGGAAAAATCTTCGCGGGCACACATGTACAGAAAATCATTCCTGTCGTAGTTGAGCACCGCATCAATGTTGGCGATCGTGGGCATGTTGATGGGTCCCGGAGGCAAGCCCTTGTACTTGTAAGTGTTGTAGGGTGAGTCAATCTCCTTGTGTTTATCCAGCACCCGCTTGATGGTGAAATCTCCGTTGGCATACACGAGCGTGGGGTCGGCCTGCAGGGGTATGCCACCCTTGAGCCGATTGATGTATAATCCCGCGACAATCGGTGCTTCATCCTGCTTTACCGTTTCCGCCTGAACGATGGAAGCCAGAATGGACACTTCGATGGGCGTCATGCCGATGGCAGCCGCTTTTGCTCTTCGCTCGTCTGTCCAGAAACGGCGGTACTCCGCGTTCATCCGGCCCACAAGCTCTTCGGGGACAATATTGAAATACACCTGATAAGTATTCGGTATGAACATGCTAAGGATATTCTCCCGGGTAAATCCCTCCTGGTTGTCGGCGATATAGTCATTAAGGGCTTCCTCAAACTCCTCGGGGGTGACACCGATGTTCCGTGTAATGCGTTCGTCGAGATCGCTGAGCAGACGGATATGGGTGAACGTGATCGCCACGGCTTCGCGCCGTCCGCCGGAGAGTGCGGCGATGGCCTGCAGGCTCGTCATGTTCCTTCGCAGCAGGTAGCGGCCGGGCTGAATTTTCCGATCGTAGTTTTTCAACCGCGCCAGGAACCCGAAAGAAACCATATCATTCACGATCCGCTGCTTGTCAAGATCCATCAGCACCTGACGGTATGTCGTTCCCGACTTGATGACAAACAGCCGGTCGGTTCCGTCCACCAGAATGTTGGGTGTGTAGACGATCTGATAAAAATAAAAGACAAACGTGATCAGCAGGGTTGAGCCCACCAGGAACACGATCATCTTTGCTTTCTGAAATTGTGCCATAGGGATAAGGGGCAAAAATAAGAAAACGACATGGTATAGAAAGGGTTAGTTTTGTACAACGTTTTTCACCCATGGTTTGCCCAGTCATTTCCATCCATCCCAAGAATCCGGAGCCCCGCAAAATCGCACACGTGGTGAAGTGTCTTTCCGAGGGCGGCGTGATCATCTACCCCACCGACACCGTCTACGGTATCGGCTGCGACCTGATGAACCGCCGGGCGATTGACCGGTTGTGTAGAATTGTCGATGTGAAACCGCAAAAATTTCAATTGTCGTTTATTTGCTCCGACTTCAGTCACGTCTCGCAGTATGTACAACAGCTCAACTCGAGTGAATTCAAGATGTTGAAGCGCAGTCTGCCCGGACCATTTACATTCATTCTTCAGGCGGGCTCGGAGGTACCAAAGATCATGGGTGTCAACAAGAAGACGGTGGGCATTCGCATTCCCGATCACCCGGTACCTCAGGAGATCGTGAAGGCGCTGGGCCATCCACTCGTATCCGCATCCGTAAAAAGCAACGACCAGATAAAAGAGTACACGACGGATCCTCTGGAGATTTTTGAAGCCTTCAAGCACCGCGTCGACCTGGTGATTGACAGCGGCATGAGTGGCAACGTGCCTTCCACCGTGGTAGACCTTACTTCGGGCGAGCCAGTAATCACGCGTCAGGGATTAGGACAGTTTTCTTTTTGACCATGCCCGGAGTTCTGATCGAAGCCCATTTTCTTCCCAGCATTGAATACTTCTGCGCACTATCCCATTACGACACGATCGTGCTCGAGGCACACGAGCACTATGTGAAACAGTCCTACCGCAATCGGTGTTATATTCTTGCGGCACATGGCACCGAACGACTTACGGTACCCTTGACGGAGAAGCACGGCAAAGTTCCGTTGGCCTCTGTAAAGATTGACTATAGTTACCGATGGCAGACCAATACCTGGCGAACGATACAAAGCGCTTATGCGAAAGCGCCGTTTTTCGAACATTACCAGGATGACTTGCACCGGGTGCTCTTCTCGGGAGAACCCCTCTTACTTGACCTAAACCGCCGATTACTGTCAATGTGTCTGCACTGGCTGCATTGGAAATTGGAGGTGACGCAATCCCGCACCTACGATCCGAATACCGACCTAGAGGACTTACGGGGGATGATTTCCGCCAAGACCGACTTCAGCCACCGGACATTTTTTCGCCCCGTCGCCTATCAGCAGGTCTTTGGCAAAACATTTGTACCCAACCTCAGCATCCTTGACCTGGTATGCTGTACCGGCCCTGAAGCCGGGCGCATCATCCAGGCTTCGGCCGGAGCCTTGAACAAATAAATTTCCTCCGGCGTTATAGGTAGTAACGTGGGCCTTTCCGGGCAAGGGCCGTGTTGCATTTGAATCATCGTCAGCCTACATTTATAACTATAAAATCCCATCTCCTGCATGGAAGCAAAATTCTCTAACCGCGTCAAAGAAGTGATCTCCCTCAGCAGGGAGGAAGCCTTACGGTTGGGACACGATTATATCGGTACCGAGCACCTTATTCTGGGCATGATCCGGGAGGGTGAAGGTGTTGCGGTGGGCGTGCTCAAGAAGCTGGGCGTACCCATCGACGAGCTCCGTGGGGAGATCGAGAAAGTTTCGAAAGGGACGGCCACACATCAGGTGAAGAATCTCTCCAACATCCCGCTGACGCGTGCGTCGGAAAAGGTGTTGAAGATCACATACCTGGAAGCGAAAGTATTCAAGGCCCAGCTCATCGGCACCGAGCATTTGCTGTTATCCATTCTCCGGGATCCGGATAATCTCGCGACTCAAATTCTAAACAAATTCGACGTCTCCTATGATGTCGTAAAAGAAATGCTAGAATACCAAAATGATCAGCCCACCGCCTCATCGGATACCGATGATCCGGATGATGACTCTTCCAAAATGTTTGGCTCAGCCGGTTCCGGCGCGGGACAAGGCAAGGAAAAGAAGGGCACCGAAAAATCACGTACGCCCGTCCTTGACAACTTTGGCCGCGACCTGACCAAATTGGCCGAGGACAACAAACTCGATCCGATCGTTGGACGAGAGAAAGAGATCGAGCGTGTTGCACAGATTCTTTCTCGTCGCAAGAAAAACAACCCTATCCTCATTGGCGAACCCGGTGTGGGTAAGACCGCCATCGCGGAAGGCCTGGCCTTGCGCATCATCCAGAAGAAAGTGTCACGCGTTCTTTTCGGAAAGCGCGTCGTCACCCTGGACCTCGCCTCACTGGTGGCCGGAACAAAGTACCGTGGCCAGTTTGAAGAGCGGATGAAGGCCGTAATGAACGAACTGGAGAAATCCCAGGATGTCATTCTCTTCATCGACGAGTTGCACACCATTGTGGGCGCAGGCGGCGCATCCGGATCACTGGATGCCTCGAACATGTTCAAGCCTGCACTGGCACGTGGAGAAATTCAATGCATCGGCGCAACCACCCTGGATGAGTATCGCCAATACATCGAAAAAGACGGCGCCCTCGCTCGTCGCTTCCAAATGGTTTTGGTTGACTCCACCAGCGTGGAAGAAACGATCCAGATTCTGGACAACATCAAGGAAAAATACGAGGATCACCACCACGTCACGTATACACAGGAGGCCATCAATGCATGTGTCCGTCTCTCCGACCGATACATCAGCGATCGTTTCCTACCCGACAAAGCCATTGACGTACTGGACGAGGCCGGTGCGCGCGTTCACATCAATAACATCCACGTGCCGGAAGACATCGTGAAGTTTGAGGATGCCATCGAGGATGTGAAGAAAGAAAAGAACCGCGTTGTAAAAAGCCAGAAGTACGAGGAGGCCGCACAACTCCGCGACAAGGAGAAGAAGCTCATCGAGCAGCTTGACCTTGCAAAAGCGCGCTGGGAAGAAAAGACCCGTACGGAAAAGTATACCGTTACCGAAGACAACGTTGCCGATGTGATCGGCATGATGACGGGTATCCCTACGAACCGCATCGCCCAGAAGGAGAGCAACAAATTGCTGGGCATGACGAACGAGCTCAGCGGCCGCGTAATTGGTCAGGAAGAAGCGATCAAGAAATTGACCAAGGCCATTCAGCGCACACGCGTCGGCTTGAAAGATCCCAAGAAGCCCATTGGCTCATTTGTGTTCCTCGGCCCTACCGGCGTTGGAAAGACGGAGCTGGCAAAAGTTCTCGCCACGTACCTCTTTGACAAAGATGATTCTTTGATCCGCATTGATATGAGCGAGTACATGGAGAAGTTCTCCGTGTCACGCCTTGTTGGCGCCCCTCCCGGATATGTGGGTTATGAAGAAGGCGGCCAACTGACGGAAAAGGTCCGCCGCAAGCCTTACAGTGTAGTCCTGCTCGACGAAATTGAGAAGGCACACCCCGATGTGTTTAACATTCTTCTGCAAGTTCTGGATGATGGTATCCTTACCGATGGTCTCGGTCGCCGTGTCGACTTCCGCAACACCATCATCATCATGACATCCAACATTGGCGTTCGTGACCTGAAGGATTTTGGTTCCGGCATCGGCTTTGCCACAAAGTCAAAGCAGATGAACGAGGAGGAGATCATGAAGAGCACCATTCAGAGTGCGTTGAAGAAGGCGTTCTCGCCTGAATTCCTCAACCGTCTGGATGATGTGATCGTCTTCAACTCGCTGGGACGCGAGCATATTCATAAGATCATCGACCTCCAGCTGGCCAAACTCTTTGCGCGCATCCTGGCGATCGGTTACACCGTTGAGCTGACGGATAAGGCCAAGGATTTCCTCTCGGAAAAAGGCTACGACCAGCAATTCGGTGCCCGACCCCTTAACAGGGCCATTCAAAAGTACCTCGAAGATCCCGTCGCCGAAGAGATTCTGAAAGGCGAAGTGGAAGAAGGTGGTACCATCCTTGCTGATTATGATGGCAAGGGTGATGTGTTGACCATCAAGGTGAAAAAGACCAAGGCATCGAAGGAAAAGAACTCGTAGCCGGTGCCCGCCCGTTAAAAAGGCGTCCCTTGCCGGGGCGCCTTTTTTATTTCACCTTTAGCCATGTTCAAATCCCTATGGCTGTGGTGGAAACAGCGTTCTTTTCATAAGCTGCGCGATGCCCGCGTGGAGGATGTATTCACCGATGTCTACACGCGCAATGAATGGGGAGGCAAACCCGGCTCCTTCTACTCGGGCGACGGCACCCACCATCCCGACACCCAACGGTATATTGACAAGGTCAGAGCGTTCATCATCGATCAGAAAATCACAAGCATTCTGGAAATTGGCTGCGGTGATTTTCACGTGGCGGGGCAGATTCTCAAGGGTCTGGATGTGAATTACCTGGGTGGTGATGTTGTAGAAAGCCTGATCAACCATCACCGGGGAACCTTTCAGACTGATAAAATTCATTTTAAAACGATCAACGCGATCGATGATGTGTTACCGGTGGCCAACCTGATCATCATCCGGCAGGTGTTGCAGCACCTCAGCAACGAGCACATCCTGAAAATACTTAAGAAGTTACCCGCCTTCAAGTATGCATTGATTACAGAACATTTGCCTGCTTCGGTGCATCCCGATGTCAACGTTGACAAAATCACCGGTCCGCACATCCGTATGAAATTCAACTCCGGTGTGTTTATCACGGAGCCACCGTTCAATGTTGCCTATGCAACACCTTTTCTTGAGTATCCTCACGATGATTTCATCAAGGGCAAGCGAGTGCCGGCAACGCTACGTACCTACCTGGTGACACAACCTGCCTAGTAGGATCCTGCGTACTTGCGCAAAAACCATTCACCGGAAATCAATAGCAGCAAGAGGGCAAAGAACCATTTCAGGTTGATCAGCGGATTGAAGTTTTCCTCTGTATGGATGGTCGACTTGGCCTCCATAGCCGATAGTTCAGCGGTCATTTTTTCCACTTCGCCTGCTGTGTAGAATTTTCCCTCGGTGCTTTCCGCCACTTTCCTTAGCAAACCAAAATCTGCGGTCAGGTTGCGTAGTTCCTGATTCTGCTCCACCACAAGAAATTCCGTGGTGACCGTTTCGTCTTTGCCATTGACAACCGTCTTGGCGGTGTAACGGTAAATCCCCTCAGCGAGGCCCCCGATTCTGTATCGGTTTCCTGCACCAGGCCCAGTGACGTAACGGTAGTTGCTCGTCTTTCCATCCTCATGCTTCAGTGCAATATCAATTGTATTTCCATACACAGGCTCAAACAAGTCATTGTACACCTGACTTTCGATAACCGCCGGGCCATCGCTGCTAAACTCGTGCTGGATCGGGAAACTCCTGAACCTCTTACGGTCATCGCGGGTGCTGAGGTATTGCAGGAGCTTAGACATCAGTTCATCAAAGCCAACCGACTTTCCGGTCTCCTGAAATTCACTGAGCCTCCATTTCCAAAGGCCATCACCCACCAGGATGCCCACTTTGTGATCCTCCTGTTCAACCGTCAGGAGCAGTGGCCGTTCGGTAACCAGGTTGCCGATTTGTTGATTCAAGATAATTCTGGCCGTCGCCGGGAATGTAAACTTTCCAAACGGAATCGACACCGGAGGAAAGCGTGCTACGATCGACCCTATATCGGCAGAGAAGGCAAAGTCCTGAAAGGCCGCATTCAAGACCGGCTGCACCTCGTCCCGTTGTCCGGAGGCTTCAAACGTGAGCGGCACGCCGGAAGTCGCCAGAGAACGCAGTTGCGTTTGCTCGCCAATGATGACCAGCGTCGGCACTTTGGCTTTGAGAAAGTTCATGAGAATGCCCGTTGTTCGTCCCAGGTTATCCGGGCTCTGGTGCGCGATCAGTAAGTCAATGTCTTTTGGGTTCAGCGAGGCTGGCGGCAGTTCCTTAACGCCTACCATGTGAACAAGGAACTCATAGTTTGGATTCTTTTCCACCACCGTGCGCAGCGCCTTGATGTCCGGGTGGGGCGAGGAGGTCAGTAGAAGAATCTTCTTTTTGCCGTCGACCACTTCCACGAAAGCCGCAGCCCGGTTGTTGTCTCCATTGAATTCACGCGCATGCTTCGTTACCCGTACTTCGAGACGCTGTATGCCCTGTGTGGCAGCGTCCAGCTGAAAATCAAAATCGAGAAGGCTTTTGTTCCCGGTATTCTTGGTTTGCTGCTGCAGCAACGTCCCCTGATGCCGTATCGTTACGGTTACTTCTTCGTTAGGCAATCCGTTGACGCCAACTTCTGCACGAAGGGGATACTTGTTACCCTGATATACGACCCGGTTGTAGGCCACGTTCCTGAGTACGAGATCAGAACGCTGGATGGTGTCGCCAGTGCCTATCGTATACACTGGCACACGCAGGGGTTGATACAGGGGTGACATCCCGTTGTTGTAGATGCCATCCGACACCAAAATGATTCCCGCCAGGTTCTTCCCCTCATAGCGGTTGACGGTTTGTTTCAGTGCAGAAGACAAATCGGAAGAGCCACGTGAAAAGTGGATGCTTTCTGACGGTCCCTCCAGCGCACTCAGCTCTACTTGCCAATCATTCCTCCTCAGCGTCTCGGCCGCAGCGGTAAGGTCTGCCAATAGTCGAGTCGTATCCGAGGTTTCGCGGACGGAGCGCGAGTTATCGATGAGGAAAACGAAGGCGGGCTTTTCGAATAGATTGGTCGTCTGTCGCAGAACCGGGCCGAGCAGCAAGACGCTCAAGGCGGTGACGAGGATCATTCGCAAGGCAAACAGGGCGCGGTTCAGGGTTTTACTCCACGTGTAGCGGGCCGAATAAAGCAGCCAAGCATAACCGATGCCGAGTGCGAGGCAAATCAGGAAATAGATAGGGCTGTAGTCAAAAATCAGTCGCTGCATGTCATCGTTGTTCTTGTCGCCCTATATATTCGCGGCATCATAAGGTTAATATCCATACTTCTCCTTCCACAAGCTCCGTAGGAAGTTTCTGATCTCCTCCTCGCGTGGATTCTTGCCGGGATCGTAAAAGCGCGTCCCTTTGAGCTCGTCGGGAAGGAATTCCATGGAGGCGAAATTACCTTCAAAACTGTGAGCATACTGGTATTCCTTTCCGTAGCCCATTTCCTTCATCAGTTTGGTCGGCGCATTACGTACCGATAACGGCACAGGTAGGTCACCCGTTTCATTTACTTTACTCATGGCGCTTCCGATGGCCACGGTGGCGGAATTGCTTTTTGGCGAGCTGGCCAGATAGGTGGCGCACTGGCTGAGGATCAGGGTAGCCTCTGGGTAACCAATCATGCTGACGGCCTGAAAAGCACTTGTCGCCAACACCAGGGCTGTGGGGTTTGCGTTGCCAATATCTTCCGAAGCGAGGATCACCAGTCTACGGGCGATGAATTTCACATCCTCACCGCCTTCCACCATCCGCGCGAGATAGTACACAGCTGCATTGGGGTCACTGCCCCGGATGGACTTGATGAATGCCGAAATGATGTCGTAATGCTGTTCACCGCTCTTATCGTATATGGCGATATGCTTCTGCGCCACATCCATCACCAGTTTGTCGGTGACGACAATATCGCCGCTGATGGTTTCTGTAATGAGCTCCAGCAAGTTGAGGATCTTGCGGGCGTCACCACCTGAAATGTTGAGGAGTGCGGTATGCTCCTGGATTTTGATGCTACGTTTCTTGAGATCAGCATCCCTTTCAATAACCCGGCTGATCAGTTGTAGCAAATCGGCCTCCACCAGAGGCTTGAGCACATACACCTGACAGCGCGACAGAAGCGCAGAGTTTACTTCGAAAGACGGATTCTCTGTCGTGGCGCCAATGAGGGTGATGGTGCCTTTTTCAACAGCGCCCAGCAAGGCATCCTGCTGCGACTTATTGAATCGGTGGATTTCGTCAATGAACAGGATGGGCCTGTTGGTATGCTTGGCCTTCTCGATGATCTCGCGTACATCTTTCACGCCGGCGCTCACCGCACTCAGCGTGTGAAAGGGACGCTTCACTTCATTAGCGATGATATTCGCGATGGTCGTTTTGCCCACGCCCGGTGGTCCCCAGAGGATCATCGAGGGAATGTTGCCCGAGCTAATGGCCACACGAATGATTCCACCGGGGCCTACGAGGTGCTGCTGCCCGATGAGGTCTTCCAACCG
>CAYMPU010000070.1:0-71329 GCA_964392375.1 uncultured Ohtaekwangia sp.
CTAGATTATGGTTTTTGATTTTTGTGTGATCTGACTGGTGGAGTGAACGAGGTCCTCCCAGGTTTCCGTCAGTCCGGTAAGGAAGTTGGAACCCGTTTCTGTCAGTGTATAGTATTTCCGGGGCGGACCCGATTTGGACTCTACCCATTTGTATTCGACCAGCCCTGCATTTTTCAGGCGGGTCAGCAGTGGGTAGAGGGTACCCTCGACAACAATCATCCGGGCGGCTGTGAGCTCGTCCAGCATGTCGGAGGCATACACCTCACCTCTCGAAATAATGTGGAGGATGCAATATTCCAATATTCCCTTCCTCATCTGTACCTGCGTGTTTTCAAGATTCATACATCCACGTTTTTAGCGCTCTAAGGGCGTATACGCAAAAGGTACTATGTATGGCCAAGTACTATTGGAAATAATTGAAGTATTTTTGCCAATCCTTCATTTTTGCAGGATTTAAGCCATTTACATTATATGCCCTGGGTTGTATTTACCTTCTTTAAGAGGTCTATCGCATGAAAATGGAGGGATGGAAGAGGGTATTGCGGGCACTTTGCCTTTCCATAGTGATGGGGGCAGGGTTTACGGCCAAAGCCCAGACCGCTAACCAGTGGATCAGCTACGGTCAATCCTACTATAAAATCAAGGTTGCTGGTGAGGGTATCTACCGCCTGACCCACGCAGATCTGCAAGCGGCCGGAATCCCTGTGGGTTCCATCGATCCACGTCGATTCAACCTATTCCACCGCGGGGTCGAACAAGCCATCAACGTGACGGGGCAGAATGACGCTGTCTTTGATCCAACCGATGTCATTGAGTTCTTCGGCAAGCGCAACGATGGTACGCTGGACACCGACCTCTATAGAACGCCGGGTGATCAACCCCATGGACACTATAATTTGTTCAGTGATACTACAGCCTATTTCCTGACGTGGAACCCGTTGCCTGTTGCAGGCAAACGGATGGAGACGTTCTTCGAAGTCAATAGCCTGGGCCTTCCAGCTGAGGCTGCACACCATCATCAGCCCGTTGTGTTGTTTACCAACGAGTTTTCCTTTGTTGGCGACATACAGCCATCAACGTTTACGAATGGGGAGGCGTGGACGGGGACAACCATTTGTACAGTTTCCTCGGGCTGTACCGGGCAACGGGATTTTGTCATCGAAGATCTCATTGGTCCTGTTCCGGCTTTCGATACGCCTTCTCTCAGTATGCTACTTGCTGGCCGCGGAAGTATGGTCCATGCTGTAGAAGTTTATGTTGGCGCCAATAGCGGATCTCTTCGGCTCCTCGGAAGCCTGAGTTTTCAAAACTTTGAGACGCCTCAGTTCTCGGCGCCTCTGGCATGGACAGACATCGGGGTAGATGGTAAAATGACGGTGCGGGTGAAGATCATCCCATCGGGCCAGCGCGACGCGGTGAGTGCATCGCTCATCCAGGTGACGATGCCACAGGATTATAACGTGCGACTTACGGATGAAAAGAAGTTCCACGTTGTGCCCAATGCCGGAGGGAAGGCCTGGATCGAAATGCAGAATACCATTCCAGGATCCAGGGTCTTTGACATTACAGACGACACACAGGTAAGGTTTATCGGTACTTCACCAGCAGGAGCGGGACTGAACGCCATCGTCAATCAGGCAACCAACGGGCGGACGTTATTTGTCACAGGTTCCGTGCGTTCGGCGACACTTCAGAAGGTTACTTTCCGGTTTATATCGCCTTCCCTCCACAATTACATCATCATCTCACACCGTTCGTTGATGAAACCCGCGCTGGGACATTCCAATGTGGTGGAAGCCTATGCCGGCTATCGCGCCTCGGCTGCGGGTGGCGGTTATGATACGTTGGTAGTGGATATGGAGCAGTTGTACAACCAGTTCAACTATGGCGAAACTTCACCCCGCGCGATTTTTCAATTCATGAAATACCTGGATGCCGGCGGTGATCCCCGCTTCCTCTTTCTCATCGGAAAAGGTCTGGAAGTATCGTACGGTTATCATCGCAAAACATCCCATGCCCCCGGTGATTTCCCTGACCTCGTTCCTTCTGCCGGAATACCGGGAAGCGATATGATCTACACAGCAGGACTTTCCGGAACCAGCGACGAGCCCGGTGTGGCTACCGGTCGGTTAACAGCGACCACACCTGCACAAGTGGGTGCCTACCTGAACAAGGTGATGGAGTCAGAAGCGTTGCCATTTGAAGAACTGTGGCGGAAGGACCTCCTCCACCTCAGCGGCGGCATCCAGGCAGGTGAGCCCGCAATCTTCCGCTCGTTTGTCGACGGCTTCAAGGCCATTGCCGAGGACTACTACCTCGGAGGGCAGGTTCAAACCATTTCCAAGCAAACCCTCAATGTGGAGTTGATCAACGTGAAAGATCAAGTCAACAAAGGTTTGAATCTGATCACTTTCTACGGACACTCCGGCCCCGGCACCATCGATATTGATATTGGTTACGTAAGTGATCCCACGCTGGGCTACCAAAATGCCGGGAAGTATCCGGGTTTTCTCATCAACGGTTGCAATGCCGGACGGTTCTTCGACAATCGCATGACGTTTGGCGAAGACTGGATGTTGACGGCCAACAAGGGTGCAAAGGCCTTCATCGCGCATAGCTCGTTCGGCTTGGTCAGTCCATTGCAGCAATACTCCACGATGTTTTACCAGGTTGCCTTTGGTGATTCCACGTACATTCACAAAGGCGTGGGTGAAGTGCAGAAGGAGACCGCCCGCAGGTATCTGGCAGGGTATGGCAACTCGGACCTTTCTGTCACCCAGGTGCAGCAAATGGTGCTGCTCGGAGACCCGGCTGTTTCGCTCTTCGGAGCCAACAAGCCGGACTATGAAATCACTACTGGGGGCGTGTCCGTCATTTCATTGGACGGAAGTCCCGTGACCGCGCAGACAGATTCCTTTGCCGTCGAATTCCGCGTAAGAAATTTTGGACGGGCTCATCCCGAGCCACTGCCTGTTCGCATCACCCGAACAACCAGTGACGGATCAACCCTAACGTATGACTCGGTGTATGCACCTGTTTTTTATCAGGAGATGCTTCGGATGATCATTCGCAAAGGATTGGGCAACGCGGAGTTTGGCAACAACCTGTTTAGCGTCAAGCTGGATCCTGATCAAGGAACCGATGAGTTGAATGAATCCAATAACGAGTCATCCGTGAACTACTTCATCCCTGTGAATGGTTCCAGAAATGTTTTTCCGCCCGACTTTGCCATCGTGCCGACGTTGTCTACGGAGCTGGTCTTCCAGCATACGGACCTGACATCCGATGTACGGTCGTTCACCGTAGAAGTGGATACGGCCTCAACCTTTGATAGTCCCTACCTCAACCGCAAAACGGTTTCCGGAAAGGGATTGGTCCGTTTGGCGCTCACCTTGCTTCCGGATGACTCACTGGTGTATTACTGGCGCACCCGACTTGTCGATCCGCTTCCCGGTGAAAGCACCACCTGGACAGCATCATCCTTTGCCTACATCGCAGGAAGTCCGGAAGGCTGGGCACAGCTGGAATTTCCTCAATTTCTGGCTAATGACACGACAGGGGTAACCTGGAACCGCGTCACACGCCGGTTGGATTTTCTTTCAGCGCAGTCAACCGTGGATGTCCTCACGTATGGCAGTGCCAACCCAAGTGCACCGTCGGGTGTGTCGCTAAAGATCAACGGTGACGAGTGGAACATTTCTTCGCAGGGTCAGACGTGCCGAAACAATACGCTGAATTTACTGGCATTTGATAAATCTTCCAGCGCACCGTATGCAGGGATTCCCTTCGGGCTCTTTGACCAGCGCACGTGCGGCCGGGAACCGCAGATGATCAACAATTTTAATCCGGCCGAAATGGACTTTGTACCGGATGGTATCGCGAAATGGGTAGCGAACATCAAACCGAGTGACTCCGTAGTGATCTTCTCCATAGGGGATGCCGGATATTCATCATGGTCACTGAATACCAAGCAGCAACTCGAGCTCCTGGGTATTGGTCAATCGCAGCTGGATGTGCTTCAGCCGGGCGAACCTTTTGTTTTGCTGGCCAGGAAGGGGAGCGCTGCAGGTTCAGCAACGCTGCTCAGGCCTTCCGGCGCACCGGCCAATGCCCAACCGCTTTTGGTCAATGCTACCATCACCGGGAGATATTCTCAAGGTGCGGTCACATCCTCGTTGATTGGACCCGCGCAACAGTGGGGTTCTCTCACCACGAAGGTGGCGGGCGTTACGGCTGCCGACAGTATTTCTTTTGATGTTGTTGGTGTCTCCTTAACAGGAGAGGAGACATTGCTGAAGCGTCTTACCGCCGGAACACATGATGTAAGCGACATTGATGCGGTCAGCTATCCCAATCTTCGCCTTGTCTATCACCTCATCGATTCCATCGACCTCACGCCAGTCCAACTTCGCAAATGGATGGTCACGTTCACACCGACCGCCGAGGGTATGCTGACGTATGCAGGGACTGTCGGCACCGAAGTGTACCAAGAGGGGGATACCTGGAAAGGCGACTATGGTTTTGTGAACCTATCGAGCCGTCTATTCTCCGATTCCCTGACGGTACGCGCCGACGTCTTCTCCCGCAACACCCGCAGTCTTGATCGTAAGGAATTCAAGATCAAGGCTCCATCGCCGGGGGATACCACAAAATTTGAGGTGAGCGTCAACACGACGAACAAAGGTGGGCTCAACGATATCACGGTTTACGTAAACCCCCGAATACTTCCAGAACTGTATTATGACAATAACATTCTGCCGTTGTATGAACGGCTGGATGTTGAAATGGATGAGAGCGGTCCTTTACTCGATGTGACCATCGACGGGCGACATGTTGTCAATGGAGACATTGTTTCGACCTCGCCGCTTATCCGGGCAAAGGTGATCGATCGCAATCCGTTCTTGCTCAAGACCGATACCACCGGATTTAATTTCTATATGCGCTATCCTTGCGATGACCCCGCGGGTTGTCCGTTCGTCCGGATTGACTTTACCGACCCCTACCTCGCCTGGTTTCCCGCCGCGCCGGCGGAAGACTTCCGGGTGGAGTACCGCCCTCCAAACCTGGTTCCGGGTGATTACATCATCCGAATGGAGGCAACCGATGCGCGGGGGAATGCGAGCGGCGAAGAGCCTTTTGAGGTGATGTTTACCGTAAGTGATGAAGATGCGTTTGTGGTGCAGTCGGTGTACCCTAACCCGTCACCGGATGTTTTCTACTTCAAGGTATTTATGGGTGGGGCTATGCCAGATGACTTCCGCCTGGAGCTCTTCTCAACAACGGGTACCCCGATTCAATATTTTAGAACGGAATCGCTTTCAAAGTTGCACATTGGAACCAACGATATTCAGGTGGATGCTGTTGATGCTGCGGGAAATCTCCTCCCGGTAGGCGTTTACCTCTACCGCTTCACGGTCATCATCGGAGACAAGACGGTGATCACTTCAGGAAGGCTGGTTGTCAGCCGCTGATGGCTACCACTCTGCGGTAGGATCCATCCGGAATACTTCACTCATCTCATCGAGCATCGGCTGAAGATGTTCGCTGTGCTTGCCGATCCGACCACCGATTAACGGTGTGATGACGGTCCAGTCGGGTGTCTCCAGCTGTGTGGCGGACAACACGGCCTCAACCATCGATTTCCATGCGGCCATCAAAGCTTTTTCTCCGTCAAAGATTTTATCGGAAATGAGTGCAGCCTCGTAGGGTGATTCCTCAAACATCCCTAGCGCGTAAGGCAAGGCTGTCTTGAGCGACTTTTGAAGGCGACCGATACTATCTTCCGTTGCGGACCCGAGTTGCTTCACCCAAGTATTCGCGTGGAGGGTATGGTACCGGAGTTCTCCCTGAATTTTCTTTGCCAGTTGCGCCAGTGGCTCATAGGAGGAGCGTGTCAGCATCTCCCAGCGCAGGGCATCGGCCGTGTCGAAGAGAAAATGACGGATGAGACTGAAGTCGTATTCCTGGTTAGGGAGTTCGTTGAGCACACAGTTGTGAAACTGCTCAGCATTGCGTGTAAAAGCCACCGTATCGGGAGCCTGCTCGCCCAACCCCTGAAGCAGTTGAAAGAGCACATAGCTTTGTCCGATCTTGTCTTGCGCCATCGACGAAAATGCGATGTCTTCCTCCAGCAGGGGACCCATACCCGTCCACTCGGAGTTGCGATGGCCGAGGATCAGCAGATCGTCAGCCATTTTGTAGAGAAGCTCTTTTAATGCCAGTTCATTCATGCGTTGCGTCGTTCGAGAAATCCCTTGAGTTTGTCGCCACCCTTGTAGTCGGAAGCATCCCTGAATTTCTTATCGGGCAGCGTCTGCCACAGGATGGCTTCCTCTTCGCTGGTTCTCCGGATGGCACCGCTCCGCACAGCCCACACGTTGAAGATGGTTTTGGTATTCAGCGTTTCTTTGGCTTTTGACATTGCCTCTTCCGGACTGCCGGCCATCACGGTTCCTGCGTGAACATGCTGCTTGCCGCGTTTGGGCAGATGATAAATTTCGTAAGCTTCAGGGGTATTCGCTGATGAGGACGCCGGAATGAGATCGTAAGCGTTTTGCTCACCTTCGGTCATGGGGCTAACAAACACATCCCGCGTTTCTGTGACATAGAGTGAGCTGCAGGTGAACCGGCGTGTGAAGGCTTCCTTGGCCAGGACATACGCCATCTCGAGATTCGGCGCGTGAACGATGCCTTCGTGCTGAAAAGGCTTTCCTTCTTTAGGCTGCACAAAAACTTCAAATGATCCGAACTGATCCAGTGGCACCTTGGGCGCAATCACACCGGGTGTACCTGGTACAGGAAGGCGGTTGACACGTGGATCGAGGGAGTTCACAGGAGGCTGTTGGCAGTTGGGTTTTGGTATTGGTAGATACTCGTAGACGTAAAGTGATTGTTAACAATTCAACACTTAGGCAAGCGGAGTGATGTAGGCTGTTTTCGACGACTTCAGCGCCTCGCGTACCCACTTCCCGCGTTCTTCGGCAATGCGTCGAACTTCCAGCCGTTCCTTGTTGCAGGGACCATCACCGTTGATCACGCGCTTGAACTCTTCCCAGTCTGGCTCGGTGTAATCCCAGCGGCCCGTGTCCGGGTTCTTCTTCAGTTTTGGGTCGGGAATGGTGAAGCCGAGTTCCAGAATTTTGGGGACATACATATCGAGGAACTGGTTACGCATGTCGTCATTCGATCCCATTTTCACTTTCCAGCGCATGAGTACCTCGGTGTGCACAGAGATCTTATCCGACGGTCCGAAGAAGTGCATCATGGGTGGCCACCAGCGGTTGAGGGCTTCCTGGAACATGGCGCGCTGCTTCGGTGTTCCGGAAGCGAGGTAGATCACACAATGGTGCCCGTACTTCAGGTGGAAGGATTCTTCGGCGCAGATCCGGTCGAGTGCGCGGCAATAGGGGCCATAGCTTCCTTTTGCGTTGGCAAGCTGGTTGACAATGGCGCCTGCGTCGACGAGCCATGAGATAAAGCAGCAATCGGCCCACGTGAAGGTGGGGTAGTTGAAGATGTTGGAGTATTTGGATTTGCCGGAGATCAGGTCATCGATCATTTCTTCCCGTGACTTGCCGAGCGTCTCGGCGGCGCTGTAGAGGAGCTGGCCGTGGCCGACTTCATCCTGCACCTTGGCCATCAGCGACATCTTCCGTTTGAAGCCGGGTGCACGGGTGATCCACGTACCTTCGGGAAGTGCGCCGATGATCTCGCTGTGCGCGTGCTGCTCGATCATGCGAATGAGCTGCTTGCGATACAGTTGCGGCATCCAGTCGCCAGGCTCGATCTTCTCGCCACGCGCGATGCGGGCTTCAAATTCAGCCAGTTTTTGCGGATCCTCCTGTGCGAGGCCGTCCGTTTTTATGCCTTCAAAAGTGTTGCCTCCGCCGTACATAAGTATTTGATAAGCGCTGTTTCTATAGAGAATTACACCCCAAAGATAACAAACAACCGAGGAGAATGTTGAACGGCCTGGTGCGCCCCTGGGCCGCCTAGTGCGCCCCTCCGGGCCCATGCACGTGGCCGTGGGCGATCTCGTCGGTGGTAGCCGTACGCACCTCCATCACCTCAACCTTAAAGTTGAGATCTACGCCCGCCAGGGCATGGTTGGCATCCACGGTAACATTTTCAAGACCGATGTTGGTGACAGTGACGACCATGCCGTTATTGGAGTGGAACTGCATGCCTTTCTCAATCGGCTGATCACCAAAGGCAGAACGGGGAACTTGCTGAATGAGCCGTTCGTCACGAACGCCATAGCCTTTCTCAGGACTGATTTTCAGATTGAGCTTCGCGCCAGTTTCCTGACCCTCAAGTCCTTCTTCCATTCCGGGAATCAGGTTGCCTTCGCCATGGAGGTAGTACAGGGGGTCGCGTCCCTCGCTGCTGTCCAGTATTTTTCCGCTGTTGTCGCTCAGCGTGTAGTGTATCGCTGCGACTGTGTGTTTGGTGATTTTCATCGATTGGAATATTTCGCCGAAAGGTAAGGAGTGAGCAAATAGGTTGCTAATAGTTTGTGAATAGCGGGTAAATAGTTTCCTAGTAGCCGGTGAGTAGTTTGCTAGTAGCTTCCTAGTAGCTTGTAAGTAGTTTCCTAGTAGCGGGTAAGTAGTTGTTAATTCAGATGAGCTGAAAACGCAGATTTGTGCCCGAAATTCACTAACCGGTCGTAGAAAAGGCCAAATTTCCAACGAATGCCCCTTCGGCCCTTTTCCATCGAATTATTCTAATTTTATCTGTATAGAAAGATGCCTCGCCTGATCAAGCCTATCCTGCTCATTGCTGCCGTCATGAACCTGGTGGTCGGCATGCTGTCCGGACTTGGCCGACTGGGTTGGAGCGTACCTTTGCCGGAAGCCTATGCCCATCACGGCGCGATCATGGTCGGTGGTTTTTTGGGAAGCCTCATCGCTCTCGAGAAGATCATCCCATTGAAGCAACCATGGTTTTTTGTGGGGCCGCTGTTGAGTGTCTCCAGTATCTTCGTCTTCATCCTGGGCGATCTTCATGTGGCATTGGGAATGCAACTGGCGGCCGGTGTCGTGTTTCTCCTGGTTTACCTTACGTATTTACGAACACAAAGTAGTATCTATCTGCTTCTGGCCCTCGTCGGAGCGCTATGCTGGACGATTGCCACGGCGATGTTGTTTTGGAA
Organism: uncultured Ohtaekwangia sp.; assembly: GCA_964392375.1. Classification (GTDB taxonomy): domain Bacteria; phylum Bacteroidota; class Bacteroidia; order Cytophagales; family Cyclobacteriaceae; genus ELB16-189. Next base: position 9,155 of record CAYMPU010000070.1, read on the forward strand.
GACGTTCTACCCCATGGTTTTCCCATGGTACATCGGGTTTCTCTTGTTTACCATCGTCTCCGAGCGACTGGAGCTTTCCCGCTTCTTGCCGGTGACGACTTCAAATCGAAATTTTCTCTACGTATTTCTCATGCTGTTCATGGTGGGAATCCTGCTCCCGTTTCATGGCATAGGAATATACCTTGCAGGAGCAGCACTCATCCTTATCAGCAGCTGGCTGATGCGTTATGATGTCATCCGACTCACGATCAAGAAAGAAGGATTGGCACGGTTCACCGCTGTTGTACTCCTGTGTGGCTATGTAGCGCTCATGTTCGAGGGAATGTTGCTTTTGTTCTTGGGTGATATCCCCTTCGGCTACGATATGATCGTGCACACGTTCTTCCTTGGGTTTGTCTTCTGCATGATCTTTGCCCACGGTCCGATCATTCTTCCGGGTGTCCTTGGACTGTCCGTCAAACCCTATCATCCCTTATTGTATTTCCCGGTGGTCATTCTGCTCGCCTCGCTGATCACACGGCTGCTTGCTGATGCTTACCTGATCCCTCTCGATTACAGAGCACTGAGTGGCTGGTCGGCCATGGCGGGAATTCTGCTGTATTTCATGATGATGGCCTTCTTCACGCTGCGGGCTGTGCGGGCAGCAAGGGTCTGATATCGTTGCACAACTTCCACTGTTATCCTGACCAATGTCAAGGGCTGGTCTGATGTCCATCATGCCTTAGGCAAGGATTGGGGTCTATTTTCGTTGGCCATGATTTCGTGGATGTAAACATGAACCGCACACGCCTTCGGTTGTGGTATCTTCTGTTGGGCATTGTTCTGATGCTGGGGGTCTTCTTGTTTGAAATCAATACGCATGTTTTGGAGACGGTAGGATACCTGGCCGCCATTCTCTTCTTCCTCTGGGTTTCTGGTGTTGTGATCATTGCCTTTGTGCTGAATGAACGGGACCGTATGGCAGAACTGAAACGAGCACGGCAGAACAACGAAGAATTGGAGAAGCGGGTGATTGAGCGGACCAGTGAAATGAAGCGGGCGTTTGCCGAGAGCGAAGAGATGAACCGAAGACTGCAAGGAGAGATTCAGGATCGGATTCGCATCGAAGAAAAGCTGGAAGCCAGTCAGCACCTTCATACCGCCATCGCGGCGAATTTCCCCAATGGTTGGATTGGTGTGTTGAACGAGAACCTGGAATTTGAATTCATCGATGGAAAAGGTATGGACCATTGCGAAATCAGACCTGAGACTTTGTTGGGCCAGAAGTTCGTTACGCACTTTCATTCGCCAAAGATTGAAGAGTTCCTTCGGGATTCCTTTGGGGGAAAGATCAGGGCCTTTGAAATGCGTTGCGCTACGAATGTCTGCGAGGTTGATGCGGTATCCTTTCCAAACGGCAAGCAACTGCTCGTGTTGATCCACGATATCACCAAACGAAAGAAAGTCGAACAAGAATTGACCGCCGCACTGGCCCGGGAACGGGAGCTGAGCGACATGAAATCGAAATTTGTGACCCTGGCATCCCATGAGTTCCGTACACCCCTGACGACGATCCTTTCCTCTTCTTACCTGTTGAACCACTATACCGGAGAGAAATTTGAGCATGAAAAGGCTGTTCACCTGGGCAGGATCAATCACTCGGTGACCGTGATGACCGATATACTCAATGACTTCCTTTCCCTCGGCAAACTGGAGGAAGGTAAGATTGCACCGGTAAGCGATGTTATGCATGTGAATACCTTCTTGCAGGAATTGACCAAAGAGATGGAGGGCCACCTCGGCGAGGGACAGCGCATAACGGTTGCCCACACCGGAGCAGAGCGGGTTACCACCGACAAGAAACTACTCCGCAATATTCTCTTCAACCTGCTCTCAAACGCCATCAAATATTCGCCCGCTAATGATTGTGTCGTGGTGGAATCAAAAGCCACAAGGGATCTTCTTGCCATCAAAGTCATTGATCATGGTTTGGGAATCCCGGAGAGCGATCGCAAGAACATTTTCAAGAGGTTCTACAGGGCCAGTAACGTTTCAAATATCGAGGGAACGGGGCTGGGACTGAATATCACGAGGAAGTATCTGCAACTGCTGGGCGGATCGATAGAATTTTCCAGTGAGCCAGGCGTGGAGACGGTATTCTCGATTACTATTCCATTGCCGAGATCCGATGATGCACTAACCCCCGATCCCTATGCGCTACAAAATATTGGTGATTGAAGACAATGCTGCGATGCGTGCCAACATCGCCGGCATCCTGGAGTTGGGGGACTACGATGTCCTGACGGCGGCTAACGGGAAGTTGGGGGTCGCACTCGCCCAGCAGCATCAACCCGACCTGATCCTCTGCGATATCATGATGCCGGAGTTGGACGGTTACGGTGTTTTACATATCCTGAGCAAGGATCCCAAAACGGCCGTCATTCCCTTTATTTTTCTTACAGCGAAGGCAGAGAAGAGTGATGTCCGTGAGGGTATGGGACTCGGAGCCAATGATTACATCACCAAGCCCTTCGATGGTTCAGAATTGCTGCGCGTTGTGGAGTTACAGTTGAAGAGGCAGGAGCTGTTGAAGACCACGTTTGCCAACGATGTAAAGAATTTTGATGATTTTGTGGACCGGACCAAACAGTTTACGGACTTTGGGAAACTTTACGAACATCAACGGAGCAAGAAGATCCGGAAGAGGGACTTTCTTTTCATGGAAGGTGAAGAGCCCAATGATGTGTTCTATATCCAACATGGTCATATCAAGACGTATCGTACGACTCGGGACGGAAAGGAATTCGTCACTGGACTCCACCGCGACGGAGCCTTCATCGGCTTCCTTCCGCTGTTGGAACATACCAACTACCAGGAAACGGCGGTTGCTCTTGAGGACTCGGAAGTTCGCATGATGCCAAAAGATGTCTTTAGCAACCTGATTTTTACCAACCGGGAAGTTTCCAGGCAGTTCATCCGGCTACTGGCCAATGACCTTGCCGACGCAGAAAAGCGACTCCTCGAGATTGCCTACCAACCCGTCCGTCAGCGCGTGGCCCTGACCTTATTGCGCTTGCACGACCAGGCGGAATTGCGGAAAGGCATCAAGCGCATTTCCATTTCCCGCAAGGACATGTCGTCGATTGTGGGAACGGCGACAGAATCCCTGAATCGTACGCTGGCTGATTTTCGTGATGAGAAGCTCATTACGATGACCCATGACGGAATAGAAATTCTGGATCGGGGTAAGTTGGAGGGGTCTTCGCGGTAGGGGAAGGGTAATGCGCTTGGGCTAGCCAACAAAAGAAAACCCTCCAAGTAGGAGGGTTTCGTACCAAAGGCGGGAATCGAACCCGCACATCCGAAGATACACGATTTTGAGTCGTGCGCGTCTACCAGTTCCGCCACTTTGGCCAATACTACAATCCTTTTTCGAAGGCGGATTGCGCGCCTGCCCGCCGTAGCGTTTCGCGGAGGAGGGTCTACCAGTTCCGCCACTTTGGCTAATACATTCCACCTCGTTCGAAGGCCGGTTGCGCGCCTGCCAGTGTAGCCTGCCCTGAGGTTTCCGAAGGGCCACTTTGGCTTGCCCGCCGAAGCCTTGGCATAGGCGGGGTGCAAATATGGGTATTCTTTGATTTTTCTACAACAACCGGAAACGCGCTATCCATCATTGTGCCGGCTGAGGGAAATTACCACCGTCTTCGACGTCGGCGTATTGCTCTTGTCGGCTGCGCTGTCGATGGGAACCAGCACGTTGGTCTCGGGAAAATAAGTAGCGGTACACTTTTCAGGAATGCGGTATGGTACCACAATGAATCGCCGGGCCTGACGGTGAACACCTCCGTGGTGGTTGTGGAGATCAACGATGTCGCCCGCATGGAGCCCTTCACGTTCAAAGTCCCTTTCGTTCATGAAGATCACCCTGCGCTCCTGATGGATGCCACGATAGCGGTCGTTGAGTCCGTAGATGGTGGTGTTGAACTGATCGTGACTTCGAATGGTCATCATCATGTACTCGTTGTCGGCCAGGATATGTTCTGTAACTGCCGAAATAGAGAAGTGGGCCTTCTCCGTTGGCGTGCGGAACTGCCGGTCGCGGGCAGCGTTTCTCAAGTAGAATCCCCCGGGCTCACGGACGCGAACGTTATAGTTCTCAAAACCTGGAATCGTCTTCTCTATGTCCTCGCGAATGTGATCGTAATGGTCAAGGTAACGATCCCAGTTCAACTTCGATCGGCTTCCCAAGGTAGCCTTCGCCAAATGGCAGACGATGACAGGTTCGGATAGCAAGCTGTCAGAAACCGGTGTCAGGTTTCCGCGCGAGAGCTGAACGACGCTCATGGAGTTTTCGCACGAGATAAATTGCGGCTGACCGTTGAGGACGTCCTGGTCGCTGCGCCCGAGGCAGGGGAGGATGATGGCCTCCTTTCCGTGGACGAGATGACTGCGGTTGAGCTTCGTGGATATCTGAACGGTGAGATTGCAGTTGCGCAGCGCCTGGGCGGTGTACTGTGTATCCGGTGTTGCTGAAAGGAAATTCCCGCCCATGGCAATAAAGACCGAAGCCCGGCCAGCATGCATGGCCTTGATGCTTTCCACAACATCCAGGCCCTCGGTGCGCGGAGAGGTGATGTTAAAGGATTTGTCGAGTCGGTCGAGAAATACGGCTGGCGGCTTTTCATTGATCCCCATCGTGCGGTCACCCTGCACGTTGCTATGACCCCGCACCGGACAAGTACCCGCACCTTCCTTGCCAATGCTGCCTTTAAGGAGGAGGAGGTTCACAATCTCCTTGATGGTATTCACAGCATTCTTGTGCTGGGTGAGTCCCATCGCCCAGCAGGCAATGATGCGGGATTTATTCTTTAGCAAATCCGCTGCCTGGCGCATTTGTTCTACGCTGATTCCGCTGGCACGGGCGAGATCGTCCAGGGACAGGCTTCGGAGGTCATCGAGCAACGCTGAAAATCCGGTGGTATGTTCTCTTATGAATACATGATCAAACACCGTTCCCGGGTTCTTTTCATCTTCTTCTGCCAGAATTTTTTCGATGCCCTTCAGCAAGGCCATATCTCCGTTAATCTTCACAGGAAGGAATAGATCCGTGATGGCTGCCTTGATGCCCAGTGCGCCTTTGATGGACTGTGGGTTCCGGAAGCTGATCAATCCTGTCTCCGGCAACGGGTTGATGGAAATGATCGTCGCGCCATTCTTCTTGGCCTTCTGGAGTGCGGTGAGCATGCGGGGATGATTCGTTCCCGGGTTCTGCCCGAGAATCAAGATGACTTCCGCTTTGCTAAAATCGTCGAGGGTAACACTTCCCTTTCCAGTACCCAGTGTTTCGATCAGCGCCACGCCACTCGACTCATGACACATGTTGGAGCAGTCGGGGAGGTTGTTGGTGCCGAACTCCCGGACAAATAGCTGGTATAGGAATGCAGCTTCGTTGCTTGTACGGCCGGAAGTATAGAAGATAGCTTCGTCGGGGGACGCGAGCGAATTCAGGTGAGTGGCAATCTTTTGAAAGGCATCGTCCCAGGTGATGGTTTGGTAGTGCGTGGCGCCGGGAGCGAGGTAGACCGGTTCTGCGATGCGCCCTTTCTTGCCGATCTCATAGTCGTTCAATTCGGCAAGTTCATTCACGGAATGTGTACGAAAGAATTCCGCTGTAAGCTTGCGGTTGGTCGCCTCTTCAGCGATGGCTTTGATACCATTTTCGCAGAATTCCCCGAGCGAAGAGCGCTCACCATCCGGATCCGGCCAGGCACAGCCTGGGCAGTCGAACCCGTCCTTTTGATTGAGTTTGTTCAGGGCTCTGATGCCGCGGCCCAAGGGCAATTCATTCACCACATGCTTCAAGCCAGAAAAAACCGCCGACATACCGCCAGCAGCGTCTTGGGGTGCAGACCGCTGAAGATCCAGAAGGGTTTCCGGATTTTCGGGGTTGGGATCTGGGCGTTCTTCGTCCATCAGCTAATGCGTTGCTTGCCTGAATACACCGTGTAGCGATTATCTCGCAGGAAACCGACCAGGGTCATCCCGCATTCTTCAGCCATCGTCACGGCCAATGTTGAAGGGGCGCCAATGGCTGCGATAAAGGGAATGCCTGCCATGTAGGCTTTCTGCACGAGCTCGAAACTGATTCGCCCACTCAGGAGGAGAATGCTGTTATCGAGCGGAAGTTCGTTGTTGCGAAGGCTTGCACCAATGACTTTGTCCAACGCATTGTGCCGGCCGACGTCCTCGCGAACCAGCATAAGATTTCCGGAGCGATCAAACAACGCGGATGCGTGCAATCCACCGGTCACGTCAAAGACTTTCTGATGTCCTCTCAATTTCTCTTGCAGGGTATGAAGGAGTGCGGATGTTACCTTGAGATTGCTTTGGCCGGGATGAAACACTGACTTCGTCTTTACCGCATCCAGCGATGCCTTTCCACACACTCCGCAGCTGGAGGTGGTGTAGAAATTTCGATCGAGCGTTGCAAGGGCAGGTGTTAGGCCAGGGCTCAGCTGGACGGTGACAATGTTGGCAGCATCGCCGGTTGTGATATTGCTAATCTCACCGGCACCCCGTATTACCCCCTCCGTAAAAAGAAAGCCTGCCGCCAGTTCCTCATCATGTCCCGGCGTGCGCATGGTGATGGATATACTTTTCTCCGCGCGGCTTCCTTCAGGTCCGCTGACAAGCCGTATTTCCAACGGCTCTTCAACAGCGAGCATGTCACCGATATCGACTGTTTCTGTCGGGGTGACTTTGCGTACGGGAAATTGCTCAGCCGAATTTCTCATAACTCAAATCTACCAAACTTCAACCATTCGATCGGTTGGCGCGAATGGTTTCAAGGAGCTGTTTTGATTCTTCCGGCGTATCGGCAGTCAGAAGGCTCTGGGGTGTACTGGGTGGAATCCGAAGCGTGGCGCTTTTGATGAGGACTTTCCGCAGGGAAAACTCGCCCCGCTTGTAATGACTAACCAGCATCGGGTAAATGGATGGTTCATAAATGGCCACGAGGGGCTCCTCGCTTTGACCAGCCTCATTATATAAACACACAGCATCGACTTCGGGTTGTCTGCCTTCGATGAGATGCTCCAAGTCTTCCTTGGCGACCAAGGGGTAGTCACACCCCAACACCAGAAACGGTGTAGACGGGTAGGCGCGAAATGCTGTCAATAGCCCGGCCATCGGGCCCATGTTTGCATACTTTGGTTCATCGACCAGCAGGGTATGCTCAGTCTTGAATTGCTTCGCCTGCTCCGCATTGCAACTGATGACAATCCTGGAGCACAAGGGAGCCAATAGATTCACTGCATACTGCCACTGCGCAATGCCATGATACTGGATCAGGCTCTTATCGCGACCCATTCTGGAACTTTGACCTCCGCAAAAGATTAGACCCGTAGGTAATGTCATTTTCTGTTTGAAAACCGGAAAGTACCCAAAATCGGTTGCACCTAGCATTTTGCTGCTACAGTGGCCCCAATCGGTGACCACCCAGTATTCAGTGTCCCGCCATCGATAGGCTTCCAACTTTCATAGCTACAGGTGGGCGGGCAAGCCAGCATCCAGTATCTAGCATCCAGTATCCAGCATCCCTCCTACGCCAAGGCTTCGGCGGGCAAGCCAGTTATAAGTGTCATTTATACAATTAATTCCTATATTGATCTCCCAATCACTTTTCCGCCCCACTCATTTACCCAAATTAGAATCAAAACCAGATGATGATGAATAAACGAATACTCTTTTTCTGCCTGGCTGTGTCCGCCAGCAGCTATGGCCAGGTGGTTACTCGTCAATCGGAGCCCGTGGGTTTCTCGCAAGTGACCATTACCGATTCGTTCTGGAAACCAACCATGGACAAGGTCGCCACCGCCACACTCCAGGCGTGCATACTTCAAACGGAGGTGAAAACTCCCCGGATCAGGAACTTTGAAAAAGTGGCGAGGAAGAAGGGTGAGAAGTTTGAGGGTATCTTCTACGATGACTCCGATGTATACAAAGCACTGGAGGCGATTGCCTATTCCTTGAAAAACCATCCCGATGCAGCCGTTGAAAAAACTGCTGACGAGTGGATCGACAAGATTGCGGCAGCACAGTTGGCTGATGGCTATATAGGAACCTACTATACCCTCGGTGACTTCGACAAGCGCTGGAGCGACATGAGCATGCACGAAGATTACAATGGCGGCCATTTGATCGAAGCCGCCGTGGCTTATTATAATTCCACCGGCAAACGCAAACTGCTCGATGTGGCCATCCGTTTTGCTGACCATTTCAATGATCTCTTTGGTCCCGGCAAGAAGCATTGGGTGACAGGTCATCAGGAACTCGAATTGGCTTTGGTGAAGTTGTACAATGTGACGAAGGACAAGAAGTACCTCGCACTCTCGCATTGGCTGCTGGAGGAGCGTGGGCACAAATATGCCAAGGGCTACACGTGGACCGACTGGAAAGACACCGCCTACGCGCAAGATGTTGTCCCGGTCCGGGAGCAAAAGGAAATCACCGGCCATGCTGTTCGTGCCATGTACCTCTATACCGGTACTGCCGACGTTGCAGCACTCACCGGTGATGAGGGCTATGTGAAAGCCATGAATACGGTGTGGGAAGATGTTGTCTACCGCAATATGTTCATTACAGGAGGCATTGGTTCTTCAGGCCGTAACGAAGGCTTTAGTGTCGACTATGACCTGCCCAACGAGCAGGCCTATTGCGAAACATGCGCTTCGGTGGGCATGGTGTTCTGGAATCAACGCATGAACCTGATGTCAGGCGACAGCAAATTTATCGATGTGCTTGAGCGCAGCTTGTATAATGGAGCTCGCGATGGGCTATCGCTTAGTGGCGATCGTTTCTTCTACGGCAATCCCCTCGCGTCGCGTGGCCAGCATTTTCGTCGGGAGTGGTTTGGAACAGCCTGCTGCCCGGCCAATATCGCACGATTAGTGGCTTCTGTGGGTGACTATATATACAACGTCTCGCCGGAAGGATTGTGGGTCAACCTGTTCATTGGCAGCACAACGAATGTGAAGTTTGGTAAGAACGATGTGCCTGTGCAGATGGAGACCAACTACCCGTGGGAGGGAAGCGTTCGCATCTCCGTGCAGCCGAAGTCAAAGACAAAGTTCGCTATGCATGTACGCATTCCGGGTTGGGCTTCAGGTGAAGTAGTTCCTGGCGGGCTGTATCAGTTCGTCGACAAGACGGTGAAGCCCATTACGCTCACGCTCAACGGTAAGCCAGCTGAGTATACGATGGAGAAAGGTTATGCTGTGATCAATCGTGAGTGGAAAAAGGGAGATCAGCTCGAGCTCTCGTTGCCGATGGATGTGAAGCAGGTGATTGCCCGCACGGAATTGACGCAGGATCAGGATCGTGTGGCTTTGCAAAGAGGTCCGCTGGTGTATTGCATCGAAGGAGCCGACAATGGCAATCAGGCGTGGAATATCATTGTTCCTGAACGTACTGCGTTTAGCACTACACATCGCAAAGATCTTCTTGAAGGAGTTACGACCATTCAATTCCAGGCTCCTTCCGTGAGCGTTGCCGCTGATGGTACATCCGTCACTACGGAGATGAAGACGGTGACAGCCATTCCGTACTATGCCTGGGCCAACCGGGGTCAGAATGCCATGCAAGTGTGGCTTCCGCGAAAAATCAAGGACATCAAGATCAACTACTGATATGAAACGACTGCTTCCATTATTCATTACGGCCGCGATTTATTTCGGCGCTCAGGGTCAAGCTTACTTACCCGAAAAGAGCAACGCAAAAATCAAAGTGAAGCCAGCGACAGAGGTGGGGGCCTACGCCTTCAACCTTCGCGATGTGCGCTTGCTCGAGGGTAGCCCGTTCAAGAATGCCATGGACAAGGATGCTGCCTACTTGGTCACGCTCGAGCCGGACCGTCTGCTCCACCGCTTTCATGCCAATGCAGGATTGCCGACCAAGGCGGAGGTGTTTGGAGGCTGGGAGAGCGATGGACTTTCGGGTCACACGCTCGGTCACTACCTCTCGGCATGTGCCATGATGTATGCCTCGACGGGCGACATCCGCTTCAAAGAAAAAGTTGACTACGTCATTACAGAACTCGACCGTTGTCAGAAGGCCCGCAAAACAGGCTACGTAGGCGCAATACCCAATGAAGATTCTGTTTTCTGGAAAGTGCAGCACGGCATCATCAAGACCGCTGGCTTTGATTTGAATGGAGCGTGGTCACCCTGGTACACGGTCCACAAAGTCATGGCCGGCCTCGCCGATGCCTATATGCTCTGTGACAATTCGACAGCCCTTACCATTCTTACCGGCATGTCCGATTGGACGGAATGGATATTGAAAGATTTGAATGAAGAGCAACTCGAATTGATGCGTAAATGCGAGTATGGAGGGATGAATGATATCCTGGTCCACACCTATGAGCTCACCGGCAACAAGAAGTTTCTCGATTTGTCTTACAAGTTTCATGATCAGTTTGTGCTGGGTCAGTTGGCCAAAGGAATCGATGCCTTGCAAGGAAAACATTCAAACACGAACGTGCCAAAGGCCATTGGCTGCGCCCGCCGCCACGAACTCACGGGTGACGCATCCGACAAGACCATAGCCAATTTCTTTTGGGAGACCATCGTTGGGCACTATACCTACGTGATTGGCGGTAACAGCAATTACGAATACCTCGGTGAACCGGACAAACTCAATGACCGCATCAGCGACAATACTTGCGAGACGTGCAATACGTACAACATGCTTAAGTTAACGAGGTTCCTTTATTCCTGGGATCCGAAGGCTTCGTATGCTGATTATTATGAGCGTGCCTTGTACAACCACATCCTCGCTTCGCAGAATCCTTCTGATGGAATGATGTGCTACTTTGTTCCGCTACGTATGGGTACAAAGAAACGCTTCAGTCGGCCGTTCAATACGTTTACCTGCTGTGTGGGTAGCGGCATAGAGAACCACGCCAAGTACACCGAGGGAATCTATTATGAAGGGAAGGATGGTAGTCTGATGGTCAACTTATTCATTCCATCGGAACTTACCTGGAAGGAGAAGGGCGTCGTCATTCGACAAGAGTCTAAATTTCCGGAGGATGACAAGATCAATTTTACCGTACAGGCAAAGTCTTCCGCAAAGTTTACGCTCAAAATCCGCCAGCCGAAATGGACCTCTTCGCTTGCCATTACAGTGAACGGCAAACCATCCCAGGCTACACGCGATGCCAACGGATACTGGACGATTACGCGGACGTGGAAAAACAACGACCGCGTGGAGGTGCTGGCGCCCATGCACTTGTATTCCGAAAGCATGCCCGACAACCCAAACCGTATTGCTTTGCTGTATGGTCCGGTAGTCATGGCAGGACAGCTAGGGACTGAAATGCCTGATCCGATTTTCGGCACCACCGTATTGCTCACCGACAACCGGAACGTGAATGAATGGGCGCGCCCTGCCGGAGCTCCGCTGACGTTCCAGACTTCCGTTTCGAAGCCGTCGGAAGTCACGTTGATACCTTTCTACAAGACCGTTGATCAATACTATAATGTGTACTGGGACTACTTCACCCAAGCCGAATGGTCGAAGCGCGAAGGTGACTACCAGGCCGAGAAGCGATACCAGGCCGACATTGAAGAGCGTACGATTGACATCATGCGCCTTGGTGAAATGCAGCCCGAGCGGGATCACAACCTGAAGGCCAGCGAGAAGTCGTATTCAAGCGATGCTTTGGGCAGAAGGGGACGGGAGGCAAGAAATGGCGGGTTCTTCTCCTTTGATATGACCGTGCTCGCCGATACACCCAGCAGTCTGTTGTGTTCGTACATCGGTGACGATCAAAACCGGGGCTTCGACCTTCTCGTTGACGGAGTCAAGATCGGTACGCAGGAGTTGAAAGGGGGCACCACAGGGCGGTTCTTTGACGTAACCTATCCCATCCCCAACGAGTCGCTCAAGGGCAAATCAAAAGTGGAAATCCGTGTGCAGGGTCATCCTGGAAAAACGGCCGGCCGCGTTTTTGGGTGCCGCATCATCAAGAACAAATGAGGGAGATGCTCACCACCCGGCCCAAGCCCAAAGGACGGGGGAAGACCGACCGGTACCTGAACGCATCACGGTGTGTCGTTGCCGTTGATTGTATCATCTTCGGCTTTGACGGCGAACATCTCAAGTTGCTCGTTGTGCGCCGGGGCTTTGCACCTGAAAAAGGCAAGTGGAGTCTGGTCGGCGGTTTCGTGCAGCCGCACGAGGGCATCGAGATGGCCGCATCGAGGGTGCTGAAGAAACTCACAGGGTTGGAGGATGTCTATATGGAGCAACTTCAGGCGTTCGGCGATCCCGGTCGTGATCCCGTTGAGCGCACAATTTCAGTTGCGTTTTATGCATTGATCGATATTCATCAGTACGAGAAGCAGCTCACCGATACCGGCCACCCGGAGTGGTTCCTTTTGAAAGACATTCCCCCGTTGATTTTTGATCATGACCAGATGGTGACCGCTGCGATTGCCAAACTCCGCGCACAGGCCCTGGATCAGCCCGTCCTCTTCGAGCTGCTGCCGCAACGGTTCACGCTGCCTATGCTACAACAACTTTACGAACGTGTACTCGACCGCCCATTGGACAAGCGTAACTTCAGCAGAAAAATTCTCTCCAGTGGACTACTCGTCAAGACCAGCAAAAAGGAAAAGGGCAGTTCGAAGAAAGGCGCCTTTTACTACACACTCGATAAACAGAAGTACCGCACTTCCTCTTCACCTCTTGTAAATGGCTTCCGGGCTGATAAGTGATAAGTAAATGGATGCATTTGTAATTGGCATTGACTATGGAACGGACTCCGTGCGTGGCGTCCTCGTCGATACGCGCGATGGAAGTGAAGTGGCTACATCGGTGTTCCACTATCCACGCTGGCGCGACGGCCTGTATTGTAATCCTTCGGCCAGCCAATTCCGGCAACATCCCCTGGATTACCTCGAAGGACTTGAGTCTGTTGTTAAGGAGTGCTTGAAGCAAGCCGGAGCGGATGCAGGCAAGTACGTAAAAGCCATTGCTGTCGACACTACAGGATCGACGCCCATCGCTGTTGATAGAAGTGGAGTACCACTTTCTATGCTCCCTTCGTTCGCCGAGAATCCCAACGCCATGTTTGTGCTTTGGAAAGATCATACTGCCGTTCGGGAAGCAGCTGCCATCAATGCCCACGCGGCGACGTTCAAGACAGATTATCTTAAGTATGTTGGAGGGATCTACTCTTCTGAGTGGTTTTGGGCGAAACTTCTACACATTCTGCGTCAGGATGAAAAAGTACGTGAGGCCTGCTATTCGTGGGTAGAACACTGTGATTGGATTCCGTTTGTGCTTACGGGCGGAGATGATGTACACCAGATGAAGCGCGGGGTTTGTTCTGCGGGACACAAAGCGCTTTGGGCTGAAGAATTTGGTGGGTTGCCCCCCGAGGATTTCTTTGTGAAGCTTGATGCTCGGCTGAAAGGATTTCGTTCGCGATTGTTTACGGATACGTTCACCGCCGACAAGCCCGCCGGCAACTTAAGCATAGCATGGGCATCGAAACTCGGTCTTTCTACATCAGTGCTTGTCGGCGTTGGCGCGTTCGATGCACACATGGGTGCTGTGGGCGGTCAGATTGAGCCGTACCATCTCAGCAAAGTGATGGGCACCTCAACATGCGACATGCTGGTGGCACCACGCGATGAGATGGAAGGCAAGCTGGTCCGAGGCATTTGTGGCCAGGTTGATGGATCCATCATTCCTGGAATGATTGGACTCGAGGCAGGTCAGTCGGCTTTTGGCGATACGTATGCCTGGTTCAGAAATATTTTGGGTTGGCCGCTGAAACATCTGCTAAGTGATCAGCCTGAGATAGCGAAGTCTGTGATGGACAAAATCATCCCTGAGCTAACACGCCAGGCACAGCAATTGCCACTGGATGACGGTGATCCTGTATCTCTCGATTGGCTCAATGGCAGACGTACTCCCGATGCCAATCAGGAGCTAAAGGCCGTGATGGCCGGAATGAATCTTGCAACGGATGCTCCTGCCATGTTCAAGTCACTGGTGGAGGGTACATGCTTTGGTGCCAAGGCTATTGTAGATCGATTTGTCGATGAAGGCATTCCGGTGAAGGGACTTATCGGTATGGGTGGCGTGGCGAAGAAGTCGCCCTACATCATGCAGGTGATGGCCGATGTGATGGGGATGCCGATCCGAATCCACGCTTCTGAGCAAACGTGTGCCGCGGGGGCTGCAATGTTTGCCGCAACCGTCGCCGGTATTTATCCTCGCGTCGAGGAGGCGATGGCGGCCATGGGTCGAGGCTTTGAAAAGTCCTATATGCCCGATCCTTTGGTTCGGGATATTTATGCGCGACGATACGCGCGCTACAAGAAATTGGGAGAACAACATCAAACCCCACTGGGATGAGCAAGTATGATTCAATTCGACAGGCTGCGCTGGAAGCCAACTGCCGTTTGCCCGAACTGGGGCTGGTGATTTTTACCTTCGGAAACGTCAGCGTCTGTGACCGCAAGTTGGGTGCGTTTGCCATCAAGCCGAGCGGCGTGCCGTATGCGAACCTGGAGGCAGATATGATGGTTGTTGTTGACCTGGATGGCAATACGGTGGAGGGCGATCTGCGTCCCTCATCCGATACACTGACCCACGCGGTCCTTTACAAGACATGGACCGACATTGGGTCGATCGTCCATACACATTCGACCCACGCCACGGCCTGGGCCCAGGCGCAGCGCGATATTCCCATCTTCGGAACGACGCATGCCGACTATGTCGCCGGAAGCATCCCTTGTGCGCCACCGATGAGTGATACGATGATTAAAGGCAATTATGAAATGGAGACCGGAAGGCAGATTATCCAATGCCTTGCAGAGAGAAAACTGGACTACCATGAAGTTGAAATGATGCTTGTGGGCAGCCATGCACCTTTCTGCTGGGGAAAGGATGCCTCCAAGGCCTTGTACAATGCTGCCATCCTGGAAGAGATTGCCCGCATGGCCGCGCTGACACTTCAAATAAATCCGATGGCCCCAACACTCGGTGAGGCGCTCATCAAAAAACACTACAGTCGTAAGCATGGCCCTGACGCCTACTACGGTCAATAAAAAAGTAAATGCCAAAAAATGAAAAACAATACTGAAGTCTGGTTTGTAACCGGTAGCCAGCATTTATATGGTGAAGAAGTTCTGATGCAGGTTGAACAACATGCTCAGGAAATTTCCAGAGGCCTTCAAGCCAGCCTGGGTCTTCCTGTTCAGGTTGTCTGCAAGCCCGTCATGACCAATCCCGATCAGATTCGTCAGCTGTGCCTCGAAGCCAACCTCGAAAGAAATTGCATCGGCATCATTGCCTGGATGCACACATTTTCCCCGGCGAAGATGTGGATCGGCGGCCTGAAGGCGTTGAGTCGTCCGATGCTGCATTTGCACACGCAGTTCAACAAGGAAATTCCCTGGAGTGAGCTCGACATGAACTTCATGAACCTGAACCAGTCTGCGCATGGTGACAGGGAGTTCGGGTACATCATGAGCCGCATGCGAATCAATCGCAAAGTCGTCGTGGGGCATTGGACCGATCCCAGTGTCATCCTACGTGTAGGTGTTTGGTTGCGTGCGGCATTGGCATGGAATGACTGGCAAGGTGCTCGGTTTTGCCGGTTTGGAGATAATATGCGGCAGGTTGCCGTCACCGAAGGTGACAAGGTTGAAGCAGAGATCAAGTTTGGGTACTCCGTGAACGGATATGGTATTGGCGATTTGGTGAAAGTGATTGATGGGGTGACTGAGCAGGAGGTAAAGGCCCTGGTAGATGAGTATGAAAGTAGTTACAGCCTTGTTCCTGGCTTGAAAAAAGAAGGTGCAAACCGGAAGTCATTGCATGAGGCTGCCGCCATAGAACTTGGACTTCGAAAATTCTTAAAGGATGGTGGTTTCAAAGGATTCACCACCACCTTCGAAGATCTTCATGGCTTGAAGCAACTTCCCGGCCTCGCTGTGCAACGACTCATGGCTGACGGCTACGGCTTCGGAGCCGAGGGTGACTGGAAGACAGCAGCGTTGGTACGTGCGATGAAAGTGATGGCTACTGGACTTCCGGGTGGGAATTCCTTTATGGAAGACTACACGTATCATTTTGCTGCGGGAAACAACCAGGTGCTGGGCGCGCATATGCTGGAGATATGTCCTACCATTGCGGAAGGAAAGCCATCGTGTGAAATTCATCCGCTGAGCATTGGCGGTAAGGCTGATCCTGTGCGTCTGGTGTTTAATGTGGGAAGCGGTCCTGCGCTCAATGCTTCGGTCATTGATATGGGTGATCGTTTTCGGTTACTCGTCAATGAAGTGGTGGCGGTTAAACCTGAGCAGGCATTACCGAAACTCCCCGTAGCCCGCGTGCTTTGGAAGCCCCTTCCGGATATGGGGACGGCGTGTGCGTCATGGATATTGGCAGGCGGCGCGCATCATACGTGCTATAGCCAAAATCTTACCGTCGAACACCTGGAAGATTTTGCCGAGATGGCGGGCTTGGAGCTCATAAAAATCTCGCATGGGACCACCATACCGCAAATCAAGAACGAGTTACGTTGGAATGAGTTGGCTTTCAGGCGTACGTAGGTATCGGTGAGTCCGCGTTACGGATTAATGATGACTTGACCGGATTGGCCATTCCTGCCTGATCGTCCTTCAGTGCCTTCACGCCCATCGGACTTACCTGATCCTCCGCTGCCACCGACTCCACCGTCACCTCCAGATCCACCCTCCGAACGGAGTACTAGTTTTGATTTGTATTTATCATAAGCACTCCCCCTGATGGTTATGTTTCCACCATCACCGCCATCGCCACCACCCCCACCGTTACCGCCTCTTCCGCCATTGCGGGTATATTCATTCTTGTTGTCCTTGGGACTATTGCCACCCTTACCACCACGGCCGCCAGAACCACCATCACCCCCGCGGGAGATAACGGCAACCGAGCTGCACTCCGGGTCAAATGGATACTTCTTGCCGTCTATGGCAATGACAACGTGAATTTTCTCGGCGATCACTTCTTCCATGACCTCAAGTTGAATATCAGGACCTCGTTCTCCCGAACCGCCATATTCTCCCTGGCCACCGTTACCTCCAGACTCACTACCGTCACCTCTATCACCACTTTGGCCTCTAAGCCCTACTCGTAAAATTTGAAGGTTGGGATAGCAATGAAGTGGCGTAAGCAACTTTTCATCTTTTCTCCCGCCAAGCGTTGCGGACACACGCACGGCAAGGTCCGGGTAGTAGGCGGCCGCATCAAGGGGTTTGATAACTCCTTTCCCATTGGCGAAGAACTCCCCCCGTATCTTATAGGGAGTATTATCGACATTGAGTTCAACGTAGTCCCACAGCATATGGTATTCCGATGCCAACACGGTAACGCCACTTTCCAATTGCACGCGCAGGTCAAATTCCTGGTTGTTACCCGGTGTAAAGCGATCTTCGATCACCAGCTTGACCTCCGTTATTTTCCCCTGTTCGACGGCGCGTTTGATGTCCTTCGATTTGATTCTCTGTGCCAGGGAATAGCCCGCGCTCAAGTTGAGGACTGCGATAATGATCAGACACCTCAGCATATCTTTTTTAGTGCAAAATAGTAAATTCAGGATTTCCGGGAAGTTTGGACTACTCTACCACAACAAACTTTTCGAGTGTAAATGCGTGCGTTCTTTCTGAAAAAAGTGTCTTCACCCTTCCCCAAACGCTCCCAAACAACTCTGACTTCCGGTAGTTCTCCAGGTCGTCGGGGTGGTTCCAATGGCTGAGCGTCGTGTAGCACAGCGGGTCATCAGGATCCTTCAGTAACTGCAAATGGGTGCAGCCTGGGAAGTTGCGGATGGCTACCTTATGTTGATTGAATATGTCCAGGAATTCATCGACTCCTGACGCTGAGAAATGCATTCTGACTATGCGTATGTACATGTGTTTCTAAATCGGCTGAAAAACGGACCTTAATCTTCAAAGAGTATATTCACCGGACTATCATACCTCAGCCCTAACAACTCACTCGCATTTCCTTTATAGATCCCAATCTCCAGAAGCCCTGCACTGTTGAACAGGAGAAAGCAGTCCCCCTGTTCGGCCTGGTTGTAACTGCTGTGGACCCGGCGGAATTTTTCACCACCAAATTGAACCGTGTATACCTTGCTTTTGCTGAGGATATCGAACGACTCTTTTTCTATGTTGGTGATCAGGTTGCCGTAACCGTCGACGCGAACGATGTGACCAAGAATTTGCTTTCGGGTGGCCTTCACCTGGCGGTTGAACATTTTCTTGTACGTGGAAAGTGACGGTCCCAGTGAAGTGATCGAAACTCCGCTGGCCAGTCGTGCTGCTGCAGGCGCGAGGATGTCGCGCTCCGGGAAGGTGCTGGCGACAGGGTTAATGGAATTGAGCTCGACAATATTCTGGTGTGGCTTTTCGGAGATCAAGCCCAGTAGTCCGTTGTCGACCCCCAAGAGGTAATGGTCTTCCAACTGCAGGGCGATGAAGGGGCTGTCAGGGTCACCGGTGGAATTGACGGCCGTCAGGTGAACGGTGCCTTTTGGGAACTCGCGAAATACCGAGCGAAGCACATAGGCCCCGTGTGCGATGTCGCACGAGGCAATGCTGTGGCTGATATCGACAAGTGTCAGGCCGGGATTTGTACTTAGAATCCGCGCCTTGATGGCCGCCACGTAGTGGTCCGCTTCACCGGAGTCAGTCAGAAGGGTGACAATGGCCATTCAGGAATTATTCACGAACTTTGTCCCGTCCCGGAACAAGTCCGGGATGACAAGACCCCCGGAATAAGTCCGGGAGTAGTCCTGCACGAAAATAAGTCATTTTAAGTTTAATTCATTGATCGAAAAGACCATCACGCTGGACAATGTTTCGCTGGTAGAATTCTTGGGGGCTGGAAACAGGAACATTGACGAGTTATCATCGGCTTTCCCCAAGAGCCGGATTGTTTCCCGGGGCAACGAGATCCTCATCAAGGGCGATACGGGCGACATCAACCAGATTACGGACATCCTCAATGCATTGGTTGACCATTTTCACCAGTTCGGCAAGGTGACCGAGGAAAACGTGCGCGGGTACGTTACACAGGAGAAGCAGGAGTACGTGCCGGATGACTCCCCGGATGGTATTGTATTGTACGGCACGAAGGGAACGCCCATCAAGATGAAGACCGCTAACCAGCGGCGACTGGTGCAGGCGGTTATTGACAACGATCTGGTGTTTGCTTTGGGCCCCGCAGGAACAGGGAAAACCTACGTCTCCGTGGCCATGGCTGTCAAAGCGCTGAAGAATAAGCATGTTAAAAAGATCATCATCACCCGTCCAGCCGTGGAGGCCGGCGAGAACCTCGGCTTCCTTCCCGGGGATTTGAAAGAGAAGATTGACCCTTACCTGCGCCCCATCTACGATGCGCTGAACGACATGATACCGTTCGAGAAACTCCAATATTATATGGAGCGTGAGATCATTGAGATCGCCCCATTGGCTTATATGCGTGGCCGGACATTGAACAATGCTTTTATCCTCCTCGATGAGGCCCAGAACACTACACCCATGCAGATGAAGATGTTCCTCACGCGCATGGGCCCGGATTCAAAAATGATCGTCACCGGAGATGCATCGCAGATTGATTTACCTCCCAACCAACGGTCTGGCCTCAACGAAGCCGTCAAGATTCTGGGTAACGTGAAGGGCATCGGTTTTGTGGAGCTCTCGGAGAAAGACGTTGTGCGCCATAAACTGGTTCGCGATATTATTGTTGCCTATCAGGACCACTCGAAGCCGAATGCTTAACTGGAGCAGGTCCGCTGCGTCACTCAACATTCTTTCCCACATTCCGGCCTGCTTGCCTGAGTCTTCCTGAAGACTTATTTTCCATTCATGCAATGGATTCCCTACGTCATGGTGCGCATCACGGCATTTTTTGCAGCCGGCGTTCTCCTGGGAATCTTCTTTCCGTCACTTTTTCAGCAGCGAAACGCGACGGTTTTCCTGACCATTTTGAGTACGGTTTACTTTGTCATTCGTTTTCTACTCGTGCGCACGGTATCGTTGCGACTGGCATCGGGCATCACGGGTTTGGTGATCATTTTCATCGCCGGCTACTTATGCGTTTTGCTTCGTGATGAGTCATCACGGAAGGACTCCCTGATGCAACTGCAAGAGCCGATCCAGGCTTATCGAATGAAGTTGATATCCGGAGTGGAGCGCAGGGCAAATTCCTGGCGGGCGATTGGTCGCATCCAGGCTGTGCGAACCCCAACTGGGTGGGTATCGTGTGACAGCAGGTTGATGGTTTACTGGCCCCTGACAGATCGGGTCGATTCTCTCGACTATGGTGACATCCTCGTGGTGAAGGGAATGCCACAACCCGTGGAAGGCCCGCGCAACCCGCACGAATTTGACTACCGTCGCTTCCTGGCGTACCGTAACATTTTTCACCAGCAGTTTCTCCGATCAGGTGATTGGGTGATTGCGCGAAAGGTTGATGCACCCGACATTGCATACTACGCGGTAAAAGCCAGAGCCTGGACGACACGCGTAATTGATCAACACATCGACGGTGACCGTGAAGCGGCGATTGTCAACGCGTTTGTCATCGGCGTAACCGATGGAATAGACGGTGAGTTGAAGCAGGCTTATGCCGCGGGTGGAGCCATGCATGCACTGGCAGTTTCCGGACTTCACGTCAGCATTCTCTATGGCGTTTTGTTGTTTCTTCTTCGGCCGCTGGAGAAACGACGTGGAGGTCCGTGGACACTAGCGGTAGTAAGTTTTGCGATTTTGTGGATGTACGGGTTCATTACCGGGCTTTCGCCTTCCGTGCTTCGTGCCGTTACCATGTTTTCGTTTGTGGCGATTGCAAAACCCATTGGCCGGACAACAAGCATCATCAATACGCTTGCGGCATCGGCCTTCTTTCTGCTGCTCTATGATCCGCACCTTATTCTGTCGGCTGGCTTTCAGCTTTCATACCTGGCTGTGCTGGGTATTGTATTGCTTTACCGGCCGATCTTTAACCTTTGGGAGCATCGCTGGGCCTGGTCAGACTGGGTATGGCAGATCACCTGTGTTTCCATCGCCGCACAAATAGCCACGCTTCCGGTAACCTTGTACTACTTTAACCAGTTCCCGATCTACTTCCTGTTGGCTAATCTGTTTGTGATACCTGGCTCTGCTATTATTTTGCTTGCAGGTATACTGTTGCTGCTGATTAGCCCAATACCGATGCTAGGGCAATGGCTGGGCATCGTACTCGCCAAACTTGTTTGGCTATTGAACGAAAGCCTTTTTTGGGTAGAACAATTACCCGGCAGTCTTATTAGCTCGCTGTCGATTTCATTATTGCAGGCTTTCTGCATTGCAGGAATGGTCTTAATCACTTACCTGATATTCCGGTCTCGAAAGTTTCACTTGATCTTGGTACTGTTTGCATTTGCGGCGATCTTCTCGATCGACAGTTGGTTTGGGACAAGCAATCGCCCGGGACAATTTGTTGTGTATCGCGTGGCACAGCACACGAGTCTGGAATGGATCGATCAGCGGCGATCATTTGCTCTTATCGATTCGTCACTGCACTCCGACCCTGGCAAGGTGCAATACCATATGCTGCCAAATCGATTGGCACACCGTATTGACCGGGTACAGACGGTGATTCCTAAGCAGGGCAGAGGTATGAGGCTGTGTTCATTTCGCGGGAAGCGCTTTCTCAGTATTCACGCCAAATCCTTTGCTACACCAACCGGGCTGGAGTGCGATTACCTGATCATTGGACACAATGCCGTTAAATCGCTCGAAACCTTGGCCCGAAACGTTAAATTTGACCTATTGATTTTAGATAGCAGCAATTCATTGCGTTATTGTGAACAGCTGCGGGCGGAAGCGGCCCGGTTGCGCATACCGTGCTATTCGGTCTTGACGGAAGGCGCTTTTACCTTGAACCTGTAACTATGGCACTGATCGAATACACCTCCACCAACAGTATCGGGTACATCACCCTCAACCGCCCCGAGAAGCGCAATGCTCTTAATCAAGAGCTGGTGAATGAGCTCAGCAAGGCATTCGTTCAGGCTTCCAGTGATGAGGCTGTTAAAGTGATTGTCCTTCGTGCTAAAGGGGAAGCATTCTGCGCCGGTGCCGATCTGGGCTATCTGCAGCAACTTCAGAAATTCACGTACGAAGAGAACCTGGCAGACTCCCGCAATCTGATGGCACTGTACAAGTTGATCTATACCCTTCCCAAGGTCGTCATTGCACAAGTAGAAGGCCATGCCTTGGCCGGCGGCTCGGGACTCGTCACGGTCTGTGATTTTGCTTTCGCAGTGCCTGAAGCAAAATTCGGATACACCGAGGTTCGTATCGGCTTTGTGCCTGCTATCGTTTCCGCCTTTCTGATCAGAAAAATTGGTGAGGGGTGGGCAAGGGAATTGCTGCTCTCTGGCCGGTTGATTACAGCCGATGAAGCAGTAACGGTCGGAATGATTTCACGCAGTGTCAGTAAGGACAAAATAGCGGAGGAAGTAGACGCTTTGGCAAAGCAACTCATCTCCACCGCCTCAGGACAATCTTTGGCGGCGACGAAGAAACTGATCGATCAGGTACAAGGCCGTCCGCTCACCGAAGCGCTGGATTTTGCCGCACAAGAGAATGCCAAAGCCCGAGCTACGGAGGACTGCAAGAAGGGAATCGACGCATTTCTGAATAAGAGAGACTTGAAATGGTAAAACCGCATACCGGATGACTGCGGCATCACCTGAGTCCATACTAAAGAAATACTGGGGGCATGATCGCTTTCGTCCCCTGCAACGCGAGATTGTTCAGGCTGCACTCGATCGCCATGACGTCCTTGCATTGCTTCCGACCGGTGGAGGTAAGTCGGTGTGTTTTCAGGTTCCTGGCCTTCTTCTCGATGGCATTACGATTGTCATTAGTCCGCTCATTGCACTGATGCAGGACCAGGTTCAGCTCCTGAAAAAGAAGGGCGTGCCAGCGCTTGCTGTTCATTCAGGCATGCGTCGCAGTGAAATCGATATTGCCCTCGACAATTGTGTGTACGGCAAGTACAAATTTCTTTATCTGTCACCCGAGCGACTGCAGACGGAACTCTTTCGGGAGCGATTCAAAAAAATGAATGTATCGTTGGTTGCAGTAGATGAGGCTCATTGCATCTCGCAATGGGGTTACGACTTTCGGCCGCCATACTTATTGATCAAAGACCTTCGGGAAATCAAGCCGGATATCCGGTTTCTGGCTCTCACGGCTACCGCAACGCCGGAAGTGAAGAACGATATTATTGAAAAGCTGGAGTTGAAGACGCCGGCCATCTTCCAAAAAAGTTTTGCCCGCAGCAACCTGTCATTGGTTGTGCGCAAGACAGAGAACAAAGAGAAGAAGCTCCTGGACATCCTTCGCAAGGTTCAGGGTTGTGGCATTGTCTATGTCCGGTCGCGCAAAGCCACGGTAGAGATCAGTAAGTGGCTTCAGCGTCAGGAAATTTCAGCAACATTTTATCATGCTGGTCTTACCTACCACGAGCGTATGAATCGTCAGCAGGAGTGGATCTCGGACCAGCGGAGGATCATTGTGGCGACAAACGCGTTCGGGATGGGTATTGACAAGTCCAATGTGCGGGTTGTGGTGCACATGGACTTGCCTGAAAACCTGGAATCCTATTTCCAGGAGGCTGGACGGGGAGGTCGGGATGATAAGAAAGCATATGCCGCACTCGTCTACCATGATGCGGACGTTTCCCGACTTCGGGCCAATGTGCAACAGTCCTACCCGGCTATCGACTACCTGAAAAAGATCTATCAGGCATTGGCCAATTATTTTCAGATTGCTGTAGGGAGTAGTGAAGGGGAGAGCTATGAATTTGATCTTGATGATTTTGCCCGCCGATTCAACTTGCGTGGGTCCGCTGCCTTTGCGGGGATCAAGAAGCTGGAAGAGGAGGGCTTAATCCAGCTCAGCGAGAGTTTCTATCGGCCATCGCGCATCCATATAACTACGGATAAGACCAGTTTGTACGAGTTCCAGGTCGCCAATGCGAAGTTTGATCCGGTGATCAAGGCTCTGCTTCGCCTGTATGGCGCCGAATTATTCAATGACTTTGTTCCTGTTTCAGAGCGCAGTATTGCGGCTGCATTGAAGTTAGCCGAGGCGGAAGTAACAACGCCACTCCAACAGCTGGCGAATCTCCAATTGATGGAATATGCCGCGGCATCGGAGAAACCGCGCGTCACCTTTCTGTTGCCCCGTCAGGATGCCGACACCCTGCCGTTGAATGTGAAGCGACTCGCCGAGCGGAGGGACCTGGCCTTGAGAAAGGCAGAGGCGATGATCGACTTTGCTGAGCAAGGCCACCGCTGCCGGATGCAAGTCGTTATGGACTACTTCGGTGAGACTTCGTTTGAAGCGTGCGGTGCGTGCGACGTTTGCATTGACAAGAAAAAGGTAGACAGCGCCCACTCGTTCAAGGAGTACCGGGAGAAGATCCTATCCTTGTTAAAACAGCGTCCTATGACCGTTGACGAGCTGGAAGACGAGGCAACACCCCATGACCGCGACATGTTTGTGGAAGTGGTTCGCGATCTGGTGGATCAGGGACTGTTGGCCTATGATGCCTCCTGGGTCTTGAGAATCGTGAAATAGGCTATTTTATCCGGCGTTCAAAGACAAAGTCGATGCCCTGAGCGCCAGCGGAAACGCGAGCCTGAATCTTCTTTCCGTCGAAATGATAGTAGATTGTTTTGGGGAAATCATGTGATGGATTCTCACACGTAAATGAATCCTGCGTTACCGATGTGATTTCAAAGTACACTGCCTTGTTGTTTTCGGGAACATCAGCGACATAGTACAGTTTGTTGTCCTTGGTTATGATCCTGAGGATTTCTACAAACGTGGTATCGGCTCCCTTCATCGACCATCCACGACCTTGCCAATCTTGATCACCTTTTTTCTTCCATGACTCAAACCCTGATGTACCGGGCTTGCTGTTGGAGCGCACCCAGTCGCCCAGCAGCCATTCCATGGTTTTGAGTTTTTGCTGGGGTGACGTGTCATGCTGTGCGTGGACAGTGCTGCAGAGTACTGTGAAGGCCGAGAGGAGTATTGCGTTTTTCATGTCTTTTTCCCGGCAATTACGCCGTCGCCTTGCGATTTGTATTGGACAAATCCGACTTCCTTGTTTTGCCTGCAAAGAAATTGGTGAGTGATGCCTCCTGGAACTGAAAACCACTTGGATCTTCCCCCGTGAAGGCTTTAAAGTCCCGTATGAAGTGGGATTGGTCGTAATAGCCCGAGGCGTGGATCACGTCGGCCCAGGAGATTTTGCCCTCCTTCATTTGGGTGAATATGGTGCTGAACCGGATGATGCGGGAATAATATTTTGGGGTTAGCCCTACATACTGGCGGTAAAGCCTTTGCAGATGTCGATCCGTAATGCCTAAAGACGAACACATAGGCAGAATCGACAATAAGCCGTTTTGCTCACTTTGCATGGCTAGACTCTTGTCTACTACGTGCTCCTGGGGTGCGTTGGTAATGAAGGGTAAGAGGTAGTTTTCGGCAGCCTTGATGCGGTCGGAAAATTTTTTGGATCGGCCAATGCAACTGGTTATTCCGGAAATGTTGTGGTGAAGTTCAGAAAGGTCAACCACCTTATCGGTCAGGGCCCCCATGGAAATCTGGAATAGGTGCGTTAATGCAGTTGGTTTAAAAGTAATCCCGAAAATTTCAGTAACTCCGGTATTTTCCAGGAAAAAGTACTTGCGCAACTGGCCGGCGACCAGTGCTTGACCTTGCTCGCTCCAGACTTCGTTCATGCATATCCGAAAAGGATCACCGAAATGAAAAATGAATTCCGGGTAGCCGTCGGGCACAATCTTTTGGATGCACGGGGTAGGGTCGTCCGACGCCGCACGCCAATACCACTCGATCAGTGAGGCTAGCTTGGTGGAAGGACGGGTTCGTTCAACGTTCATTCTCTGATCTGATTCGGTTACCTGCAGTTTCTTTCTAGTTCGAATTCTATATCCTTCGCGCCATATTGAAAGGCAAGTTTCCAGGTTTTACAGGCCTCTGTCCGATTCCCCTGGGCATTGTACGTGTAGCCAAGGAATACGTAGGCCTCATTCATATCCGGAGCAAGTTGGATCGCCTTTATGAGGTCCGATTTTGCATGGGAGTATTTTTTTAACATGTAATAGCATTGGCCTCGCTTTACATAGGTTAAACCCACCGTTGGGTCCATAGCGATTGATTTCGCGAGCGTGCCAATCGCATCCAGATACTGATACAATCCACACTCAGCAAACCCCTTAGCCAAGTATGCTCGCGAGAGGGTATTGTCCATAGCAATGACTTTGTTGGCAAGATACTTGGCGTAGAAATACTTAAACGCGAGACCGTAGTATAAAGCGATGTCAGTCAGAATCACGGGATTGTTGTGGGAAAACTCCTCGGCTTTTTCAAGGGAACTGACGGCATTCTTGATTAGCCCAAGGTCTATTTCTCCGGATGCTTTCAGGATGTACCCATATGCGAATTTGGGCGCGAGGGTGGTGACTTTTTCAGCGTACCGCACACTCTTTTTGGGATCGCTTTTGCGCAGCACATAGGCCTTGATATACAGGCAAGTAGGGGACAATGAATCTCGTTCGAGTATAAAATCTGCTTCCAATTCGGCCTGGTTGAATTTCTTTAAGTCAAAATATGCGCTGGCTCTGATGGTACGCAGGGCAAGGAGACGTGCGCTATCATAATATAATGTCAGGGCTAGTGATGCATCTGCAATGGCCTCATTCAAGTTTTGTGTGTTCAGGAAAGCTGAACTTCTGAGGTAGAGAATGTAACTGGAATCCAGTTGATAGTATTTTAAGGCATTCGTAAGGTCAAGTATAGCTTTTTGGTATTCACCTTTTGAGGCATATGCCATTCCTCTGAATTTCAAGGCGACTGTTTCGGCTGGGAACCCTTGAATATACAGATTGTAATAATGGATGGCGCTGTCGTACTCTCCATTCTTGTACTTTTTCCATCCACGGTCAACCCAGTCAGCCTCTTGCGCAGACAGTAATACCGGGTAAAGAAAACTGATAGCAAGAAGGGAAATGACCTTCATTCAACATATGTAAAACCCCAATCAATCCAATGCCTGAACTCCGGGCAACACCTTGCCCTCAAAGTACTCTAGCAAAGCGCCTCCACCTGTGGACACATAACTCACTTTCTCGCTAAACCCAAACTGAGCAACCGCCGCAGCGGAATCACCACCGCCTATGAGCGAAAATGCGCCCTTCTGCGTAGCTCGAACAACGGCTTCGGCAACAGCCTTGGTACCGGAGGAGAACTTAGGCATTTCAAAAACCCCCATCGGGCCGTTCCACAGAATTGTGCGTGAACCTTCAATGACTCCCGCGATGACTTGTTGAGCCTGAGGTCCAATGTCCATGCCCATCCATCCGTCAGGAATGGCGTAGTTGTTTACGATTTGTGTGTTGGCCTCAGCATCAAATTTGTCGCCGGCAATGGAGTCCATGGGTAAATGCAACTCAACGCCTTTCGCTTTGGCTTTCTGAATCAACGCTTTGGCCAGGTCAAGTTTATCTTCTTCTACCAGCGATTTCCCAATGCTACCACCCATGGCCTTGAAAAATGTGTATGCCATGCCTCCACCGATCACGAGGTGGTTGACGCGATCAAGCAGTTTCTCGATGATGAGAATCTTGTCGGAGATCTTAGCACCACCCATAATAGCGGTGAATGGTTTCTCTGCATGATCAAGTACTTTGCGCGCATTCTCCAGCTCGGCGGCCATTACATAGCCTGCACATTTGTCCGTGAAGAATTTGGCCGCAATGGTTGTCGAGGCATGCGCCCGGTGCGCCGTGCCAAAGGCATCGTTTACGTAGACATCCCCTAAGGAAGCCAGTTTCTTGGCAAAAGCTTCATCGCCCTTTTCCTCTTCTTTATAGAAGCGAAGGTTTTCCAGCAGCAATACCTCCCCGGGCTTTAGTGCTGCAGCTTTGGATTCCGCTTCGGCACCAATGCAATCCGTGACAAACTGAACAGGCCTATCAACCAGTGATTGAACCGTCGCTAGCGTGTGCTTCAGTGAGTATTTTTCTTCCGGACCTCCCTTCGGCCGGCCAAGGTGTGACATGAGAATGCAGCTTCCACCGTCGGCGAGGATCTTCTTAAGTGTGGGTATCGTAGCCCGGATACGGCTATCGTCGGTGACAGCAAAATTTTTGTTCAGGGGAACGTTGAAGTCGACGCGAATGAGGGCGCGCTTGTTCTTGAATGAAATGTCGTTGAGTGTCTTCATAGGAATTTGAATTAATCGCCAAAGGAAATGCCAAGGCCTCGAGCTGCCTTGATCAGATGGGAGTCACGTTTAACAAAACTGGGTTCCTTCGTTGCCTCCTCGAGGGTGACAGACTGGATGTCATTGTTCTTGTAGGTAACCATCCGTCCGAATTTTTTCTCGAGAACAAGTTCGAAGGCATGAACGCCAAATAACGAAGCAAGTATGCGGTCAAATGCAGTAGGACTTCCGCCACGCTGAATGTGACCCAGCACCGTTTCACGGATTTCAGCAGCGCAACCGGCCTGCTTCAACTGGCGAGACAATTGGTAAGCAACCCCGCCGAGGCGTACGTGCTCAGACCCCTTTTCACCCGCCGAAGCGGTTACGGTTCCATCCTTGGGTTTCGCCCCTTCTGATATCACAATATTGACAAATCCCCGGCCGTCTTTGTACCGCGCATTGATACGGCTGACGATCTGGCTGATATCGTAGGGTATCTCTGGAATAAGACACACTTCCGCACCTCCCGCAATTGCGGTATGCAGTGCAATCCATCCTGCATCACGGCCCATCACCTCCATGATCATTACCCGGTGGTGACTTTCGGCAGTGGTAACTAGCTTGTCAAAGCAGTCCGAGGCAATCTGTACGGCCGTCTGAAAGCCAAAAGTCATGTCAGTAGCCGATAAATCATTGTCGATGGTCTTTGGGACCCCGATCACCGAGAGACCCTTTTTAAAAAGAGCCTGAGAAATCCGCTGCGAGCCATCGCCACCGATATTGATCACGGCATCAAATCCAAGAGATTGAATTTTCTTCACGAGTTCTTCGGTTCGATCGACGTTCTTAAAAGTCCCGTCCGGCTGCGGCATCGGGAAATTCATGGGGTTGCCTTTGTTGGTCGTCTTCAGGATAGTTCCGCCGCGAACATGAATGCCACCCGTCATCTTGCGTGTGAGCTTGACGATCTCTACGGGGTCACGAAACACTCCATTGAAGGCCTCGATGGAGCCATAGACTTCCCAATCCTTTTCTCTTCTTGCGCGTTTGGCAATGCCACGGATGACCGCGTTGAGGCCGGGGCAGTCGCCGCCTCCGGTCAGTACCAATAGTTTCTTTTTCTTTTCCATGATTATTTCCAGTTAACAGGGTCAAAGCGCCAGGCCTTGATGTGAGGCAATTGGGCCTGATCAATGAATTTGTTTCGGAGGGCCTCTTCCAGCAGGTGATTGAAGTCACTCAGGCAGACGAGGTCGATACCTTCTTTTTTGAAATTTTCTTCCGCCGTTGTAAATCCATATGTAAAGATGGCCACCATACCACAAACTTTGGCTCCGCCATCGCGAAGGGCAGAGGCCGCCTTGAGTGAGCTGCCCCCTGTAGAGATTAGATCCTCCACGAGGACCACGCGTTGTCCCTTCTCCAATTTGCCCTCGATAAGGTTCTCTAGCCCGTGGTCTTTTGGTTTTGGCCTAACGTAAAGGAATGGAAGGTCCAGTGCTTCCGCTACGAGCGCTCCCTGCGGAATGCCGGCGGTGGCAACGCCTGCGATAGCCTGCACGTCAGGAAAATTCTCGCGGATGGCCTCAACCAGGCACCGTTTGATGTAGGATCGGATGTGCGGGTAGGAGAGGCTTAGCCTGTTGTCGCAGTAGACGGGCGATTTCCAGCCGCTGCTCCAGGTGTAGGGCTTCTCATGGTTGAGCTTGATAGCCCCGATTTCCATCAGTTTGGATGCAACAGGTCCTGCTGTGGACCCCATAATCGTGATGCTCATAGGATCGGCAATTTATCAGGAAATGCCTTCAGACCAAGCGTTGGCCCCTTCTGAAAAAGACGTAAATTGAGGTTGGCAGTTTGAGAAATATTCTTGTTTTTGCAGTGTTAAGTACCCCATGAACCTTTTCGTTAACGACATCCCGGTCCGTATTTGGGCACCAACAACCAAACCGGAAGAAGGTAGCTTCAATACCGAGATCAATGCTAACCGGGAGCCGATAACGAAGGCTAAACTCCTTCATCACGTCTATGTGAAACAGGCCAACGTGCAGCACCTCAACGATATCCTCGACCAGGTGAGCTCCAAGGTGCCTATGAATCTCCTTTCTTTAGATATTACTGTCAACGACTATGAAGCGGTGAAACGCTTCCTCCAGGAGAAATTCAAAATCGTCAAGGCGGCGGGGGGCCTGGTTAAGAAGAAGGACAGGTTCCTGATGATCTATCGGATGAAAAAGTGGGATCTACCCAAAGGCAAGAAGGAAAGTGGTGAAAAATACCGCCAGACGGCCGAGCGGGAAATTGAGGAGGAGTGCAACATTGATGTAAGGGTGGGCAAGAAGATCTGTACCACATGGCACACCTACACCATGAACCGCAACAACATGATCAAGAAGACGCGGTGGTACCTGATGGACCTGTTGGATGATTCCAAGAGTAAACCCAGTCTGGAGGAAGATATCGAGGAGTTGCGCTGGATGACACAGAAGGAAATGTACCATGCCCTCGAGAACTCCTACAAATCGATTCGATTTGTGCTTGAAGAGTACTATAAAATGACAAAGAAAGCGGACCTACGCTAGTTTGTACGGCAGCATCACGGATACGTCCCCACCGTAGCGATGCACCTCGCGAATGATGGATGAGCTGATGGCAGCAAAGGGCGGTGATGTAATCAAGAAGACAGATTCGAGATCAGCATTGAGGTGACGGTTCACTTGGGCAATGCTGTTTTCATACTCGAAGTCAGTTGTGTTGCGTAAGCCGCGTAATAAGTATTGTGCCTCATACTTTCGTGCCAGGTCAGCCGTTAATTGAGCATAGGTGATGACCTTGATCTGAGGATAATTTACGAACGTCTCCTGTATCTTTTCAATCATGAAGTCGATCTTGAAATACCGTTGGTCCTTCTGGCTGTTGTAGCCAATGGCGATAATGATCTCGTCGAATAGCCGGAGCCCCCGCAGCACAATATCCTCATGCCCTTTTGTGAAAGGGTCGAATGATCCGGGGAAAAGGGCTATTCGCTTCATTTCGTCATGAGGTAAATCGAGAAGAGATCAAAGAAATGGTGATCCTGAACTTCGTCAAACAGGTACCCAAACTTGATGTTCTTAGGTCGATCACCAAAGCTGACGTTGCGGATATACTTCACAAACTCCTGGTAGTGCGGTGAATTCTTGCCAATGTACCCCCAAAGCACAACCGGGTTTGTCTCCTGATTAAGCCCCATGGCATTCATAACCAGCATGATGGATTTGGCGTAGTCGGTGAACTGCTTGATCAGAAACTGGTTGTAATACACCAGCCTCCCTTCATTGATGAAAAGAATATGGAGCTTGAAGCGATCGACGTACACGTAGAGCGGCTGGGTATCTTTGCCTGCCGCGTAAGCAAGTACTCCCTCGATGAGGGTTGCTGACTGGTGGATGATGTGTACGTTGGTGTTTACGTATACCTTGTCGAGAAACTGAATAAGGTCATTCTGAACAGCATAAACCGTAACCGCATCGGTTCGGCTGTTCTTGCAATAGCGTACCGTTTCCTTGGTGGGGTCAAGCACCGCATTGAATGAAAGGTATTCAGCCGCTGCTTCCTCCAGGAAGAGAGCACCGGGTACCTGGATAAACTTGTTGTTCTTGATGGAAATCCTAACTTCTTTCCAAAACCCTGCGGTGAGATTCTCGTGCGATTCGAAGAGTGCCTTTACGGCTGTATTGAGTTCATCGGGTGAATTGACATCGCTCAACACGTAGTCCTCAAAAAAAATCAGACGGTCGTCATCGTTGTCGATAACGGCCGTCTGAACGTCTTTGATTCCTATTTGGACGAATAAAGTGTATTGATGAAGTTTCTCCTCGTCAAACTTCTCATCCTTGATCTTCTTGATCAGCTTATGACGCGTGGCAACGGTTGACAAAATATGTGGTTATTCCCAGTTACCGGCAGTCGACACATCAAGACGTGAGCCGAAGCGGAGGGGCTTGCGCGCCTTCTGCTCATTGCTCTCCTTGCGCTTTGGGTCGATTGGCTTTGGATCCTTTACCTCAAGTACATCTACTTTCAATCCGCTTTTGTCTACTTTGCCGGCAAAGATTTCAAACATGACACCTGGGTTTCCGGGAACTTCACCGAGGGTCTTCAGATCAACGTTGGGATTGAAGATGTAGTCAGAGTAGTTGACCAGAATCTTTCCTTTGGAAATCGCATCACCGGGCTTAACATCAGCCAGACTCTGAATAATACCTTTTTCCTGAAAAGGAGGTTCGTTGGCGTTATCACCAACTTTAAGGGTATAGGCTTTCTGGTTCTTGATGACCTGGTCACCCACCTTCACCTTGTAACCCATGAATGTACCGTCGTCGGAAGCGGCGAGGGAATAGTTCTTTTTGAAGATCCGCTCTTTGGCAGAAAGGAAGCCCAAAGTATCGGTTTCAATCTTAACCTCTTCGCCACCGTAAGCCTTTTGTGTGATGATTTCACGGCGCTGCAGGATCGGCACTCTACCATTCTGGATGAAATCGGCCAAGGTATCCCAACTTGCGGTATACCGGCCATTCTGCTCTTGGAATACAATCTCGGCCTCCCGAATGAGCCTCAGTCGCTCAATTACTGCCTTTTCGGTCTGGTCAATCTTCTCGGTAGTATCTATAACGGATTGAATACTGTCATACAGGAAATAGCCCAGGAATAAGCTTACGGCAGTAAATACAATGGTTAGGATTTTCGTCAGATTCATTGCGGTTCAGGTTTAGCCTGCAATAATAAGTTCGATTTTTGAGATTTTTAAGCCGATTTTTGAGTTTTTTGATAGGTCTTATGCGAAAACGTCTAAATCCGGAAATAACCGTTTAACTCCCTTATTCTGCCGGACTTTGGCAGCAACTTAAATGCCCCATGCTTCAGGTTGGTGGGCAATGCATCGATTTCTTCAAAGGTCATGAACTTAACCTCCTTGATGATTTGGTCGGTACTACCCATTTCCGGGTCATGCCCAACTCGAAGTGTACCGCCCACGACCTGAACGGAAAAGAACAGCTCAATGGCATGCAGCGGCAAACGCACTCGCTCGGTTGCAAAAAGGAACATACCGGGTACAACCACAAGACCTGTCTCTTCCTGAAACTCCCACACAAGCGTATCCTGTGCTGATATACCAAAATCCACACCCCCACCTGGAGGCGCCCAAAATGAGCCATCCGTCAGCCCGGTATGGTTGACCATAAGGATTTGGTTTTCAACGCAACAGATACCGCATATGCGGACTCTTACGCGATTGCCATAAATTTCCTGAACTGATTTATTCACAACTGCGTTTCATCGTTTAGTCTGAATCCATAAATTTGAATAAAATCACGGTTATGAGGAAGTTTCTTTTCCTGCTGCTGTTTATAGTGGCAGGTTCAAGTGCATTAGCCCAGTCTGTTGGCGCTGTTATCGCATGGGAAAAGTCAACCTATGATTTCGGAGACGTGGTTCAGGGTGATAAGGTAGAACACACCTTCAAGTTCAAAAACACCGGCAATGAGCCCCTGGTGATCACCAATGTGCAGGTTACTTGCGGCTGCACGACACCCAAGGGATGGGAACGCGATCCGATTCTTCCCGGCAAGGAAAGTGAAATTACCATAGGCTTTAACTCTGCCGGAAAATACGGCAAGCAGGAAAAAGTAGTGACTATCATCTCCAACGCTGTAAATTCAGAGGGAGCTCAGATTCTGTTCTCAGCCAATGTGCTGGAAAAAAAGACTCCGAATAAATCAGGCCTTTGAACGTAATACGGTCCAGAAAGCCGATAGCCATCCCAGTATCAACGAGGTTCCTCCAACAGGCGCTACAGCTCCCCAAAGTGGCTCGTTCGCTAGCGCAAGAATCAGCAGGCTTCCGCTGAAGAATATTATCCCGACCGCAAGCAGTATACCTGAGGTGCGCAGTCCAGGCCATTTTTCCATTTGAGTGCCCAGCAGGATCATGGCAAGCGCGTGGAACATCATGTACCGTATAGCCAACTCATACGTTTCTGTTCGTCCCGATGCAGCAAGCATTGCCTTCCATGCGTGTGCGCCGAAAGCTCCAAGTGCAACGGAGATGGCCATCAGGAACATTCCGAGCAGGAGTGTTTTTCGAGCATTCATCATATGGTTTTATGTTTGACGTTGGCCAAAGATAGCCGTTCCGATGCGCACCAGTGTGCTGCCCTCCTCAAGCGCTATCGCATAATCTGAACTCATCCCCATGGAAAGTTCCTTCATGAACACATTGGCGTGGAGGGATTCACCCTGAAGTTCATCAAACAAATGTTTGAGCGTGCGAAACTCTTTGCGAACCTGATCTTGATTCGCGGTCAATGACGCCATGCCCATGAGCCCATCAATTCGTACATGGTGCAGCGAGTTGACTTGACCTGTCGAAAGTAGCTCGCGGACTTCGGACGGGGTCAGTCCGAACTTTGTATCCTCGGTGGCGATGTAAACTTGCAACAAGCAATGAATGACCCTGCCACATCGCTCTCCCTGCTTATTAATTTCCTCAAGCAAGCGCAGGCTGTCAACGGCGTGGATAAGGCTTACAAAAGGAGCGATATACTTCACTTTATTGCGCTGAAGGTGACCGATCAGGTGCCATTCAACATCGGAAGGTAGCTTGGGCTGCTTGTCAGCCAGTTCCTGAACTTTGTTCTCGCCGAATACCCGTTGCCCGGCATCATAGGCCTCACGGATTGCTTCAACCGGGTGTGTCTTGCTGACGGCAATGAGTCGGGCGCCGTAGGGCTGAAGGAGTGCAGAGAATTTCGCTATGTTATTTTTGATTACCATTCTATCTTTAGTCCCCCAGCCGTTAACCCTGCAAAAATATGGCGATCCTAGGTACGTTGTTAAAAAGAAGCATAAAACTTCGGGAGAACCTTGAGCAGGAGTACTCCTCACCCTTTGAACTGCAAAAGAACGTCCTCAAGGATTTGCTCATCACAGCGGCTGACACTGAATTTGGGCGCTACTATAACTTTGCAGAAATACTGAGTCACTTCCGCAAAGGTCCAAGAGAATTCTACCGGTATTATCAGAAGATCCCGCTTCACGACTACAATAAGATCTATAAGGACTGGTGGCAGTTGTCGCTCAAGGGGGTGAAGAATGTATGCTGGCCGGGGCGGATGAAGTACTTTGCGCTCAGCTCGGGTACCTCCGAATCGGCATCAAAGTATATCCCGATCACCAAGGAGATGACAAAGGCGATCCAGCGAACAAGCATCCGGCAGATTTTGTCCTTATCAAAGTACGATCTCCCCAGTTCATTCTTTGAAGCAGGGATTCTGATGATCGGTGGGAGCACGCATCTCAATAAGAAGGGAAGTTATTTTGAGGGTGACCTCAGTGGTATCCAAGCCGCGAGACTTCCATTCTGGTTTCAGCATTTTTATAAGCCAGGCAAAAAGATTGCCAAGACCCGAAAGTGGAGCTCCAAGCTGGATGAAATTACCCGGAAGGCAGACGCGTGGGATATCGGAATTATTGTAGGCGTCCCCGCCTGGATTCAGATTCTTCTCGAAAAGATTATTGCCTACCATAAAGTAAAGCACATCCATGAGGTGTGGCCAAATCTCCGTGTCTATGTCCACGGCGGCGTGTCCTTCGATCCCTACCGAAAGGGGTTTGAGAAGCTGCTGGGGCGCCCGATCAGCTACATTGAAACCTACCTTGCCTCGGAAGGCTTCATCGCCTATCAGGCCTCACCCCGGCATGGCTCAATGAAACTTGTGCTGAACAACGGGATATTCTACGAGTTCGTACCGTTCAACGACGACAACTTTCTTCCCACGGGTGAACTTTCTCCAAGTGCCAAGACAATCGCTATCGACGAGGTTGAGGAAGGCAAAGAGTATGCTTTGCTACTCTCCACCTGTGCGGGTGCCTGGCGTTATCTCATCGGGGACGTTATCAAGTTTACTTCTGTAGAGGAGTCGGAGATTGTCATCACGGGTAGGACGAAACACTTCCTTAGCCTGTGTGGGGAACATTTGTCGGTAGACAATATGAACAAAGCCATAGAAATGGTTTCGAATGAACTGAACATTGATATTAAGGAATTTACCGTGGCCGGTATTCCGCACGATACGCTGTTTGCGCACCATTGGTATATCGGCACCGATGCGGCCGTCGACACATTATTGCTGAAAGAGCGCCTTGACCATTTTCTCAAGGAACTTAATGATGATTACGCTACGGAACGAAGTGCCGCTCTAAAAGATGTGTATGTCGATGTTCTTCCTGTGAAGACGTTCTATGGATGGATGGAATCGCTGGGTAAGTCCGGCGGGCAAAACAAATTTCCACGGGTGCTGAAGAATGCTCAACTGGAGCAGTGGCAAAAATACATTGCCAGGTGATCGATGTTATTCTTAATGGGATCAAGTTTGGCATCGTACTGGCGCTGCTGGTGGGTCCGGTCTTTTTCACAATCCTGCAAGCCAGCATCGAGCGGGGATTCTGGATCGGCGTTTTGGTGGCTATTGGGGTTTCCCTAAGTGATGTTGTCTACGTCGTTATCTGCTACTATGGACTATCGTCATTTGTAAGTAACCCGAAGGTCAATACCTACATGGGGTATGGGGGTGGACTTATCCTGATTGTCTTTGGCTCCTACTACCTCTTTATCAAGAGTCGACAGAAAGATTCCAGGAATCCGGGCATGGTCCGCGACAGAAGACCATTGATGTACTTGGCGAAAGGATTCTTGATCAATGCCATGAGCCCCATGGTTCCACTCTTCTGGATTGGTGCCGTAAGTATTGCGACCATCGACTTTGGATACACTGCTCCCATGACGTTTATCCTTTTCTTTTCAGGTGTATTGGGCACTGTTCTCGCTACTGACATTGGCAAAGCGTATCTGTCGGGTAAGTTGCGCCAGCTGATCACCCACCGTTCGCTGGTCATTATGAACCTCATTGTGGGTGTGGCCCTGATCGCATTCGGCGGCAGGCTCATCCTCATAACCCTGCAGGCAGGTTAGTCCTGAAGCACGTTGGTTACAAACGTAGACTTGAGAAGTAGCCAAAGCAGGAAAAGGGCTATGGCCCAGCGGACATATACAAAGTAAAAATCGCTGGTATCTTTAAACCGGGTTTCCTTAATCTCGGCCTTTTCGAGTGCGTCGATCTTTCGGAATACTTGCAAAAGCGCCTTCTGGTCGGTCACACGAAAGAATTCTCCCGATCCAATCTCGGCAATTTTCCGCATCGTGGTCTCGTCCACCGTGTTCTCCACCATGTTCGGACGCCCGAAGAAATCTTTGCCAAACGGCACCATGCCCTCTTTGCCCACCACAATCGTGTACGTTTTGATGCCGTAGGCGGCCGCCAGTTCTGCCGCGGTAATCGGATCGATGTTCCCTGCCGTGTTATCGCCGTCGCTAAGCAAAATACAGACTTTGGATTTCGATTCTGACTCCCTCATTCGATTGGTGACTACCGCCATGGCACTTCCAATGGCTGTACCCCGGCTCTCAATCATATCAAAATTAAGTTCATTAAGATAGGCATTGAGCAACGCATAGTCGGTTGTCAACGGGGCAAGTGAGAAAGCATCTCCGGAAAAGACGACAATGCCAATGCGGTCCTGAAGACGTCCTTTGATAAAATCCCGCGCCACATCCTTGGCGGCCTCCAGGCGATTGGGGGTAAAGTCCTCGATCTGCATGGACTGTGAAATGTCGATGGCCAGCATGATGTCAATGCCCTCGGTCCATTGTTCCACCTTTTCATTGGTACGTTGGGGCCTGGCAAGCGCAACCAACAGAAGAATGACGACAACCGCAAGCAAAAGCTCAGGGACAAGACGAACGAGGGTAAGGGGAGAGGTGTAGGTCTCCTGCCGTGCAAAGGCAACGGGGAGCTTTTGATTAAAGAAATAGCGCCACAACCAACGGCCGATGAACAGCAGCGGAACGAGAGCCATCAGGTACAAAAAGACATTGTTCGTCCATGTAAACGCGCGAAGGGTAGATGGTGTGAACCAATCCAAGGACCAGGTGTTCAAATTATCCATTCCTCACTTCGGCTTCACGTTTCTGAAATTGCTGCTGGGAGTATGTTTGCAAGAACCGAAAGGGCTCCACACTCGCACCATACCCGCCGTAGATGCTTCGGTCAATGGTGCGCAACGCATTACCCAGGTTGACGTTAGCAAATGTGCGTAGTATTTCCCGCGACGTTGATTTGGTATAGGGATATTGTTCAAGTTCTTCCATGTAACGCTTCCATAGGACCAACGCATCTTCCGCCTTACCTGTCGACGATTCTGCGCCTAACCGCTCTACAGCTTCGTTGAACCTGGTAATAAAGCGTTCGTAGTTTCTCTTCATCTGTCGCAGCGCAAAGTATTTCCTGATTCTCTTGCCAAAAATCAGCCATAGGGCAATCGTCAGAACAATCAGCACGGCAATGACGATCAAGAGGATCGGATAGTTGAATATCCACTGAACTCGCTGATAAGCCGTGTTCGACACCAGTGGAAGTTTTTCTACGGCTATCGAATCCAGTGACATGGTCACTTTATAGCGCAAGGCGATGCTGTCCGGCAAGGCATAGACGGCAACACAATCCCGTTCCTGCACGACAAAAACGGGGAGACCAAGTGTTTGTATGGAGTCTAACTCAAATGTGGAAAGAAAGTACACAATGCTGTCATAACTCCTGGCGCCGTTGGTACGGGTCGGGAAGAATGTTTTGCCTGCTGACTCAAACGGGGTAAACGCAAAAGTCGTGTCGGGGAATACTATCTGCATGTCCCGCGGATACGAAGCGATCAAGACATAAGGAATCACTTCGCCCATAGCGGCGCTATCAGCGCGAAAGTACCCCTTCACCTGGACAGGTGGTTGCGCGCTGCCGGTCGAGGCGACCAGCAAAAGAATACTCGTAAGCAATAGATTCAACCTCCTCATGTATGCGGTGCTTACGAAGTCTTCAGGGATTTGTTTCTTACTTTAAACAGCCGCAGCAACTTAGGAACGAAATCCTCATCGGTAGACACGTTGACGTAGTTAATTTGGTGTTTACGGCTGAATTTTTTCATCTCCTCCTGCCGTTGCGCATGGGAGGTAGAAAGGCGCTCACGAAATTCACCAAACGATGTGTTGATCCAATGGGTCTGTTTTGACTCCTTGTCAAGAACAGGGATGATCCCAAGCCGGGGCAAGTCCGTCTCCCGCTTGTCGGAAATATGGATGACGACGAGGTCATGCTTGCGGGCCAGGGATTGAAGGTTGCGGTGGTAGCCCTCATCAATGAAGTCGGAGATCATAACAATGACGCTCCGTCTACGAATCGAGTTGAGCGCGAACGAGATGGCCTTTGCCAAGTTTGTCTTTGATGACTTGGGATCCAGTCTTTCCAGATGGGAGATGATCTGGTAAGCCTGTCCTATACCTTTCTTGGGTTTGATGTACTGCTCGCGCTGATCCGAATAGCAGATAAGACCTACTTGACTCGACTCCTTGGCCCCAGACAATGCAAGTACGCCGCAGATTTCTGTGCCGATATCAAATTTCGTCTTACCCGGGCTTCCGATACTCTGAGAGCCGCTCACATCGAGTATGAAGAATATTGTCTGCTCTTTCTCTTCCTTGAAGGTTTTTACAAATGTGCCATGCCCCTTTGCCGACACATGCCAATCGATGGTACGGATATCGTCACCGTATTGATAAGGGCGGACGTCGTCGAATTCAAGACCTGTTCCCTTGAAAATGGAATGAAAATCCCCCTGCATCTGGCTGTTGATCGCCTTGCGAATCTGGATTTCATACCGACGGAGCTTTTTGAGGAGTTCTCTCACCCTGGCATCATTTTCGTTCGTGAAGCTGTGTCACCCCGGCTGGCTCGCCATAGGCGAGGATTTGGCCGAGGGGTACGCAGGCTTGGCGCAAAAATATGAGTAATTTGCCTGCCAAAAGAAAGTTTTTGTATGACCGTTCGCTTCCTTCTTTGTTCCGTCCTGATCGCATCCTTGCTTTCGTGCAAACCGGAGCAAAAGGAGGTGGCCCCCTTATCGAGGGATCAAATGGTCAGCCTGATGATGGAAATCTATCTGGCGGAAGCCAGAACAGCCACAGTGCCCGTGGGCAAAGACTCGGCTTATAGGCTCTTTATCCCCCACCAGGATTCTCTGATGCATCGTATGGGAATCGAGGATTCTACCCTGCGTGCTTCCTACAGCTACTATTTGAAGCATCCGGCTGACCTTGAGGCAATTTACGACGCCATTATTGACTCACTCAGTTTAAGGGAACAGCGCCTGCGCGAAGCACCCGTACCACAGCAGCAAGGGAAATGATTTTTCCATCCGATTTTGAACAACGCCTCGGCTTTGATCAGATCCGCGATCGCCTACTCTCGTCATGCCTTGGTGAGCCCGGAAAAAGGAAGATCCGGGATACCCGGTTCCTGATCGACCCGGACGCTATCCGAAAGCTGCTGCAGCTCAATCGCGAGGCTCTGGACCTGCTTGATAAGGGCGATGACCTTCCTATCGGTCCCTACGCTGATCCGTCTCCCTGGCTCGACATACTATCAACGGAGGGCAGCTATCTCGAAACAGAAGACCTTTTCGCCCTGCT
The DNA here is from genome assembly GCA_964392375.1 of uncultured Ohtaekwangia sp. GTDB lineage: Bacteria > Bacteroidota > Bacteroidia > Cytophagales > Cyclobacteriaceae > ELB16-189. The sequence goes on from CAYMPU010000070.1 coordinate 50,108, forward strand.
GGCCGCCTTTCAGATGATTGTTGCCGCCAATGCTTTTCTGTCCAAAGACCCTGAAACTTATCCTGCATTGTCTGCACTGGCATTGCATGCAAATACGGGAAAGAAGATCGTATCGACATTGCGATCTGCTATCGACGAGGATGGAGGAATCAAAGACAATGCTTCGCCCGATCTGGCCCGTGTGCGAAAGCGTTTGAGGGAAGAGGAATTAAAAGCAAGGCGGGTAGCCGACCACATTATGCGAGTGGCACTTGACAAAGGGTGGAGTCCTGAAGGATCCAACCCAACCATTCGCGATGGCCGGTTGGTCATTCCCTTATTGGCTGAGCACAAGAGGAAAATCAAAGGCTATCTTGTTGATCAGTCATCAACGGGTCAGACGGTATTTCTCGAGCCTGCCGATGTCTTGGAAGCCAACAATGATCTTCGGGATCTGGTGCTGGAGGAACGCAAGGAGATTGTTCGTATTCTGCGCGACCTTACCGCTTTCTTGCATGGGAACCTGGACGAAGTGCAGGCTGGCTACGAACTGCTTGCTTCTCTCGATGTTCACCGGGCCAAAGCTCGCTTGTCGCGCGACCTGAATGCCGTGATGCCGTCACTGATTGCAAAACCAATCCTTCGCTGGACCAACGCTCGACATCCATTGCTGTTCATTACCCTGCGGAACAAACGACCACTTGTACCGCTGACGATTTCCTTAACTGAACAAGACCGTTTTCTGCTAGTCTCCGGTCCGAATGCGGGTGGGAAGTCCGTTTGCCTTAAGACTGTCGGATTGATTCAGTATATGGCCCAATGTGGAATGTTGGTACCCATGAATGAGGATTCTGAAGTCGGCGTCTTTGACTCCATGTTCCTCGACATTGGTGATCAGCAGTCCATTGAAAGTGATCTTAGTACGTACAGCTCACACTTGAGTAATATGGCTGTCTTCCTTCGCGATGGCAATTCACGCTCGCTGATGCTTATGGATGAATTGGGTTCTGGCACAGATCCAAATTTCGGCGGTGGCATAGCTCAGGCGGTTTTGGAACAGCTCTTGATCAAAGGTTCATGGGGCCTTGCTACTACCCATTACTACAATCTGAAGGTATTCGCCAGTCATACGCAAGGAATCCGTAACGCGTCGATGCAGTTTGATACGGACAAATTGGCGCCCATGTATCAGTTGGAGATTGGACAGCCGGGAAGCTCTTTTGCGCTGGAGATCGCCGGCAAAACGGGCCTCCCGAAGGAAACGCTACATGCTGCCGGACGAATCATCGGCACAGAACTCATCGGACTGGAGAGGCTGATGAAGCAGGTGGCGGAAGACAAAGTACGGTTGTCAGAACGCGAGAAGGAAGTGATGGCACGGGAGCGGGAAGTTTCATCATCGCGTCACCAGTATGAAGCGTTGAAAGACAAGCTTGAATCCCAGAAAAAGGAGATCATCCATCGGGCAAAGGCTGAGGCAACCACCTTGCTTCAGGAAACGAACAGAGAAATTGAGAAGACCATCCGCCATATCCGCGAGAACAAGGCCGAACGGCATGAGACCCGCAAGGTAAGAGAGGGACTCAAGGAACTTCAGAAGAAGGTGAAGCCTGTACAGACGTCAGTTCCGACAAAACCAGCTGGGCCCTTAAAAGAGGGTGACAAGGTGCGCATGATCGGTGGCGAGGTAACCGGCACCGTGCTCAGTCTAAAGGGCAAGGCGGCTATGGTGCAGTTCGGCGATTTGCGCTCGACCGTGAAAATAGAACGTCTCATTCGCAGTGACCAGGCAGACACGCAACCAACCCGACGGAGTTCCTCTGGTGTTTCAATGCGCGCTTCATCATTTTCACCGCAACTCGACGTCAGGGGTATGCGGGTGGATGAACTCATCCCCGTGCTGACCCGGTTTATGGATGACGCGATGCAGTTTGGTGTTGCCGAGGTAAGTATTCTGCATGGCAAAGGTGAGGGTGTACTCCGCAAGGTATCCCGCGACTACCTGAAAAGCCTCAAGCAGGTTGCTGGCTTCCGTGATGAGCACGCCGATCGTGGTGGTGATGGTATCACACTGATAACCTTAAAATAGGTCTAAAACAAAAAACCCCGTTGCCGGGGTCTTTCTTTAATCTTGCTGGGTATTAAAGACCGAAGGTGAAGCTCCAGTTACCATTGACGTTGGTTGTCTTGCCGGTGTACCCGGTACACGTGGGGCAGTCATAGGTAAAGGTCAGTTGCAATTGTGTCGCGCTTACAGAGTAGGTTACCGGAATGGTTACACCACTTCCATCGTTGCGGATAATGACGGTGGCAAAGTCAGTACCGAAGGTGAATGTGCCCGAAGCCGGCCAGGGAGTCACAACACCTGCGGGCCTTCCCGTTACTGTATAGTTGAAGGTACTTTGACCGGGTGTTCCTGACATCGTAATTTGGAAATTTCCGGCAGGGGTTCCTGAAGGCGTGTAGCCACCTACAGGAGTAGAGTTGAACGTAACGGCCGTAGCCTTCCATGTCTGCGAAAGCTTTGTGAGCTGCTCATCCTGCGGGTTAGCCGCAGGCGCAGGATCACCTCCACACTGCCAAAAGGAAACCGACGCTCCCAGGAGGGCCAGTACGATCAAAAACTTTGTTCTTTTCATCATTATCGTAGTTAGTTCAAACATACTAAAATCGCTCTTATTTTGAATGTCACGGCTTCCAAAAAACTCAGGAACTGGCTTTTTAATGGGCCCAGCAGTTCATTTGTAACCCGCCTTGTAGTCGGCCAAGTTGATTTTTGCGGCATTGGATGGGTATTCGTCCTCGTGGTTGGACCCAATAAATACCACGGTTTCCGGGGGGATTTGATCAAAATGACGCCAATACCAGGCTATGGAACTTTTGTCCAGGTTGGTGGTAGGCTCATCGAGAAACAGGATTTTGACGTCTGAAAAGAGTGCCAAACCGAGCTTCAGCCTTTGCTTCATTCCGGAAGAAAAGTGACCCACCTGCTTATCACGGGCGTGCGTCAGTTCGAAGATATCCATAAGCTCGACTGGTGTCTTGTTACCACGCACCTTCTTGAATCGAAAGTGAAAGCGTAGGATTTCAGCCAGGGTCAGCTCTTCAATCAGGTCGATGTAAGGAGCCGCGATGCTCAGGTGCTGGTAAATCTCTTCTGATGGAATCTCTAGTGTTCCATGGCTGTACCGCAGGTTCCCGGAGGTCGCTGGAAGCTGGCCCCAAAGAACCTGGAGCAGGGTGGATTTGCCTGAACCATTGGGTCCGGTTATGGCATGGATGCCAGCAGAAAAGGTGTAATCGAAGTCTCTGAAAATCCATTCGCGATTGAATCGCTTGCAGAGGTTTTCAGCAGTGATGGTCATTCAAAGGATGCGAGGCTGGTGGAGAATCCCTTCATGACGCCACGCTCGGAACTGCGGATGAAGTTTACGATGTAGTCACGCTCAGGACTGGCCGGTAGATCCTTCTCGACAGCATCAAGCGCTTTGCTGTTATTGAGTCCTTTCAGAAAAATATAGCGATAGATTTCCTGAATCTCGTTGATTTTATCGGCGGCAAAACCACGTCGACGAAGTCCAACGCTGTTCACGCCGGCATAGGTCAGGGGCTCTCGGGCTGCCTTGGTATAGGGGGGAACATCTTTACGCACTAAGGATCCTCCGGAGAGCATCACGTGCGCGCCTACTTTTACAAATTGGTGAAGCGCGCTTGCGCCGCCAATGATGGCCCAATCTTCAATGACGACGTGACCGGCAACCTGTACCGCATTGGCAAATATGCAGTTGTTGCCAATGATACAGTCGTGAGCAATGTGAACATACGCCATGAGCAGGCAATTCTTTCCGATGACGGTCTTGTGCTTGTCAGCCGTGCCGCGGCTGATGGTCACGCTTTCGCGGATGACCGTATTGTCACCGATAAACGTTTCTGTCTTTTCGCCGGCAAACTTGAGGTCCTGAGGTACCGATGAGACCGATGCGCCGGGGTAAACTTTTACATTTTTGCCGAGGCGAGCGCCTTCGCAGATCACCGCATTCGGTCCGATCCATGAGCCGTCGCCGATGACGACATCTTTTTGAATGGTTGCAAAAGGTTCAATGACAACGTTGTTGCCAATGACTGCTTCAGGATGTACGTTGGCTAAGGGATGGTAACTCATGTATCTTTTCTGACAATGCTGGCGGTCATCGTGCCTTCACAAACGAGTGTGTTTCCAACATACCCGCGTCCATACATTTTGGCAATACCCCGTTTAATCGGCGCGAGCAGATCACACTGTATCACCAGCGTATCCCCAGGGAGTACCATTTTGCGGAAACGGAAGTCGTCGATGCCAAGGAAGTACGTCCAGTAGTTCTCCGGATCGGGCACCGTGTTAAGCACCAGGATGCCTCCGATCTGGGCCATGGCCTCCACTTGCAATACACCAGGCATGACCGGGTTGCCGGGAAAATGACCAGCGAAAAAGTTTTCGTTCATCGTCACGTTCTTTACGCCCGCGACAGTCTCCTTATCAAGGTAAATAATCTTATCGATCAGCAGGAATGGATACCGGTGTGGCAGTGTCTGCGTGATCTTGTTGATGTCCATCACCGGGGGGAGAGCCGGGTTGTAGCGCGGCACGCCCTTCTTATCCGATTCGGCCATCGCTTTCTTGAGCTTCTTGGCAAAGGCTACGTTAGCAGCGTGGCCCGGACGCGCGGCCAGGATCTGTGCCTTCAGCGGTCTGCCGGCAAGCGCGAGGTCGCCAACGATGTCAAGCAGCTTGTGCCGGGCAGGTTCGTTATTATAGCGGAGCTCAATATTATTCAGGATGCCTTCTTTCTTCACCTCAACGGTTGGCTTCCCCAGCATACGGGCAATGTTGTCAAGCTCACTGGGCTCCACAACCCGGTCGACGATCACAATAGCATTGTTCAAATCGCCGCCCTTAATCAGGTTGTTTTTGTATAGCATCTCCAGTTCATGGAGGAAGCAAAAGGTCCGGCAGGAGGCGATCTCCTTTTCGAATTGCTGAATGTTGGTGATCGAGGCGTGCTGGCTGCCCAGAACAGGGGAATTGTAGTCGATCATCACCGTCACACGGTAATCATCGAGAGGTAAGGCGGCGATTTCTACGTGCCGTGCACTCTCACGGTAGAAGATGCTATCCTGAACTTCGAAAAAGTCGCGAAGTGCATTCTGCTCCTCGGTGCCAGCTTCTTTAAGAACCTGGACAAATTGGATTGAACTGCCATCCATGATGGGTGCCTCGGGGCCGTCGATCTGGATGAGAACGTTATCAATTTCAAGGCCCACGAGAGCTGCGAGCGTATGCTCAATGGTGCTCACCCGTGCGCCGCTTTGTTCGATGGTTGTCCCGCGGGAGACATCAACAACACGGTCGCAGTCGGCATCGATGATGGGTGAACCAGGAAGGTCCACACGCTGGAACTTGAGGCCGTGGTTGGGTTTTGCCGGCAAAAACGTCACGGTGGTCTGCACTCCGGTGTGGAGGCCTACTCCGGAGATGGTTACCGACTTCTGAATGGTCCTTTGCTTGTGATTAAGCATGCGTCAAAATAGGGACGCAAATTTAAGAGGATCAGGGCACTATGCCAAAAAGGGGGATGCCAGGGGTTAATTCTGCCCATTCTTGGGCGTTTCAACCGTATGCGGGCTTTGATCAGCGATTTTCTTTTCAAGATCGCGTAACCGATAATTGAGGTCGGGCAGTTTCTTAAAGACAGCGTAGGAGCGGAAATAGTCCTTGATATCAATGGCGGGATATCCCAACAGCCGTTGACCTTCCCCCTCGATAGATTTGGAGACTCCCGACTGTGCGCCCAAGCTGGTCTGATTGGCGATGACCAAATGTCCTGCAATGCCCACCTGACCGGCAATCATGCAGTTGTCACCAACCTTTGATGAACCTGATATACCTGCCTGTGCAGCAATGACGGTATTCTTGCCTATTTCAACGTTGTGAGCAATCTGGATAAGGTTGTCCATCTTCACACCCTGCCGGATGATTGTTGAATCGCCCTGCAATGTGGCGCAGTCAATGACGGTGTTGGCGCCAATCGTAACATCGTCTTCGATGATGACATTGCCCATTTGTGGGATTGACTTGTAGGATCCATCTTCCTGAGGAGCAAAGCCGAAACCATCGGAGCCGATGACCGTTCCGGCATGGATAACACAATTGTTGCCGATACGCGTGCCGGAATAGATCTTGACATTTGGATGCAGGATCACATTGTTTCCGATCGTCACATCATCACCGATGAATACCTGAGGATAGATTTTGACGTTGTTGCCGATGACGGAGCGGCTGCCTACATAGGAGAATGCTCCGCGGTAACCGTCATTGCCCATCGTTGCGGTATCACTGAAGTAACTGGGTTGCTCAATGCCATTCTTCTGGAAGCTGATCATCTTGTGATATTGCTCCATGAGCACCGTAAAGCTTGAGTAAGGATCCTCGACCAGAATCAGGGCAGCATGAATTTCCTTCTTCGGTTGAAAATCCTTGTGCACAATAACGGCGCTCGCCTGGGTCGTGTACATGTATTGTTCGTACTTCGGATTGGCAAGAAAGGCGATTTGTCCCGGCTGCGCATCCTGAATTTTCGCCAACATACTGATCTTTTGATTCCCGTCGCCGCGAACCACTCCCTGCAAGATGTGGGCGATTTGGTTAAGCGTAAATTCCATAGCGGTCAGATACAGATGGGGTCGTAAACACTTTGCGGGGCTATTACAAAGATAGTTTTTTGGGCCAGCATAGATAGTTTTTTTTCACGATTTTACCCATGGCCTTGATGTTGGGGAGATCGGTTGCCTGAGAGACATCCAGGAGCGCTCCGGACTTCATGAGCACCTGAATGGAGTTTCGCTCAAGCAAGTAGGCCTCATTGGAAACCGTTCCGTATGAAAAGAGATATACCGCATCTCCCTTTGTGATCTTCCATTCCTTGTGGATCGCCAACCGCACTTTTTCCACATCTGTTTTTTGAATGGCCTCGGTGGACAGCCTGATGCGAAACAGGTTTCGGTTCAGCAGCATCGTACAGAGGAGTGACAGGATGGGGTCGCGACTCGACTGCCACAATTTGATTGCACCCCACACGTCGTAGTCATCCAGTTTTCCAAACGCATGGAGTAGTTCCTTGTTTTCGGAGAAATCATCCAGCGTGTAGGTGTGATGAAGGAGCAGCGAAAGCGAATCGCTGCACGGTATCGTCTCTCCGGAGCGTACAAGATACTGTGCCCGTTTGATGAGGTTGACCAGCAGCCGCTCGGCGCCAACAGCCGTCTTGTGTAGATACACCTGCCAATACATCAGTCGCCGCGAGTTGAGAAAGCTTTCGATGTTGTAGATGCCCTTTTCTTCAACAACGAGCTGACCTTTCACAACATTCAGCATAGCGATGATACGGTCGGTGCCAATAGCACCTTCCACCACACCCGTAAAAAAACTGTCGCGGTTAAGGTAATCCAGTCGGTCGACATCGAGCTGCGAACTGACGAGTTGATGTAGAAACTTTTTAGGATGCGTGTTTTGAAAAATCCGGATCGCCAGATCGAGTTTGCCTCCAAACTGCCGGTTGAGTTCTTTCATCAGAAGGAATGAAAGACTTTCGTGCCGGATATGGGGTAGCAGTGTCTCTTCCAGCGCATGCGAAAAGGGTCCGTGACCAATGTCGTGAAGGAGGATGGCAATCTGAGCCGCTTCCATTTCAGCTTCCGTGATCTCGATACCTTTTGTGCGCAGGATGTCGAGGGCCTGCTTCATCAGGTGTGTAGCTCCCAGGGCATGGTGAAACCGTGTGTGAATGGCACCCGGATACACAAGCTCCGCCAAACCCAGTTGACGGATGTGACGCATACGCTGGAGAAACGGATGTTCAATCAGTGCAAAGACGATATCACTGGAGACGGGTATAAACCCGTATACGGGATCGTTTATGATCTTATTCTTGTTCAATGGGCATCTCGGATAGGTGTCGGACCGATTCCGGGTTTATCGTTAACTTGTAGAAAAACGTGCATGCAAAGATATTCGATTTTGTGGGCTGATGATGAGATTGATCTGCTGAAACCCCACATCCTGTTTCTCCAGCAACGGGGTTATGATATCACCCCGGTCAACAATGGCGCGGAAGCGGTGGAATTGAGTGAATCCAGGAACTTTGACGTGGTCTTCCTGGATGAACACATGCCGGGCATGTCGGGACTGGAGGCCCTTGGTCATATCAAGACAGCCAAGCCCAACGTGCCTGTGGTGATGATCACCAAGAACGAAGAGGAGCAGATCATGGAAGAGGCCATTGGGTCAAGGATCGACGACTACCTCATCAAACCCATCAACCCAAGTCAGATTCTACTTTCTGTAAAAAAGATCCTCGACAAGAAGACGCTCGTCAGCGAGAAAACAACATCCAGCTACCAGCAGGAATTCCAGCGGATCAGCATGGCTTTTCTCGATGACCTGAGTCACGATGCGTGGGCTGATTTGTACAAAAAGCTCGTTTATTGGGAATTGGAAATTGGTCAGTCAGATGCCAGCATGGTGGAGGTACTTGAATCGCAGAAAGTAGAAGCCAACTTGAACTTCTGCCGGTTTGTGAAAAAGAATTACGAAAGTTGGCTGAATGACCCCAACAGCAAGAAGCCGCTCATGTCGCACCAGCTTCTAAAGCGCAAAGTGTTTCCCGAGGTGAATGCGAATCGCCCCACCTTTCTCATCGTCATCGACAATCTTCGATACGATCAATGGAAGTCTATCGAACCGGAACTCCTGGACTATTTCACCATTGACAAGGAAGACACGTATTACTCCATCCTTCCAACGACTACCGCGTACGCCCGCAACGCAATCTTTTCGGGGATGCTGCCATCCGAAATGGCCAAAGTTCACCCCGACCTTTGGGTGGGTGAAGATACGGATGATGGAAAGAATAATTTCGAGGATGAATTCCTTGCCCGCCAGATCAAGCGAAACAACCTAACATTCAAGAGCTCCTATCATAAGATCAAACGCCTGGAAGAAGGACGTGATCTTGTAGATACCGTCAGCAACTTGTTTGGCAATGAACTGAATGTCATCGTCTACAACTTTGTGGATATGCTTTCGCACGCCCGTACCGATATGGCCATGGTGCGCGAGCTGGCCCCCGATGAAGCGGCATATCGGTCAATTACAAAGTCGTGGTTTGTGCATTCACCCTTGCTAGAGATTCTGCGCAAGATTTCTGAGCATAAGGCCCGTGTGGTAATTACAACAGACCATGGCACCATCAGGGTCAAGAAGCCATTCAAGATTATCGGTGACCGGAATGTGAACGCGAACCTTCGGTATAAGCAGGGGAAGAACCTGGGCTACGAAGGTGACAAGATACTCATAGCCGCCAAACCCGAGCGATTCTTCCTTCCCAAGGGAAATGTGTCGACATCGTATGTATTTGCCATTGAGGATCAGTTCTTCGCCTACCCAAACAACTACAATTATTACGTGGGTATGTACAAGGACACGTTTCAGCATGGCGGGGTGAGTATGGAGGAGATGATCATTCCACTAATTTTCTTAACTTCGAAAAATGCCTAGTGGTTGGAGATTGACCTCCCTCGGGTCGGAGGTCTTGCAGGCCGGACTGGAGCCGGTGGCCGACGAGCTTCTTGAGCATTCAGAAAACAAGAAAATCTGGCTTTTTTTTGGTGAGATGGGCTCCGGAAAGACAACGTTGATTAAGACCATTGCCCGGCGCCTCGGCGTACAGGAGACCATGAGCAGTCCTACCTTTTCCATTGTCAATGAATATGCCTCCCGCACAGGCGAAAAGGTATACCACGTTGATTTGTATCGTCTCAAGAGCGAACAGGAGATTGTGGATATCGGAATGGAAGACTATTTCAGTTCAGGTGCGTATTGTTTTGTGGAATGGCCAGAGAAACTGGGTCGATGGATGCACGCGGAGGTTATGCAGGTGCGTATAACCCCTACGGACAAACTTCACCGGAAAATTGAGTATCAAACAGCATGACAGCGAAAGCACGATCGGGATTTGAAACGCTCGCTCAGGCGAGTTTGTCGCCCCAGGAACAACTATTGAAGGTGAAGAAGGATCGGAACACGTTCCTGATCGGACTGCCGAGGGAGATATCGCTCCAGGAAAACCGAATCTGTCTGACCCCGGATGCCACTGCCCTCCTCGTGAGCCATGGCCATGAGATATGGGTCGAGACCAAAGCGGGAATCGGTTCGAAGTTCACCGATAAGCAGTACAGCGAGGCCGGCGCAAAAATTGTTTACACCTCCCAGGAATTGTACAAGGCCGATATCATCCTCAAAATTGAACCACCGACCCTTGCTGAGATGGAATACTTCAAGCCGGGGCAGATATTGATTAGCGCGCTGCAAGTCGGTCACCTTGAAAAACAATTTGTTGACGCACTACTCACCAAGCGGGTTACGTCACTCGCGTGGGAATTTATTGAAGACAAAGTAGGGGGTATGCCCATCATCCGGAGCATGAGTGAAATCGCCGGAAGTACGGTCATGTTGATTGCCGCGGAGTACCTCAGCTCTATCCATGACGGTAAGGGCATTATCCTTGGAGGTATCACGGGTGTACCGCCTACAAAAGTGGTGATCATCGGTTCGGGTACCGTGGCTGAGTATGCTGCCCGTGCAGCGCTAAGCCTTGGTGCCGAAATACAGGTATTCGACAATCATTTGTACAAACTACGTCGTATCAAGCACACCCTTGGCCATCAATTTTATACAAGCACCATCGATACAGTAACGCTTGGCGACAGTTTGATGACCGCTGATGTGGTGATCGGCGCCTTGCGTGCGGAGAAAGGGAAAGCCCGGCATGTCGTTTCGGAGGAGATGGTAAGCCGCATGAAGCCCAACTCCCTGATTATTGACCTTAGCATCGATCAGGGTGGTTGCATCGCTACATCCGAGATTACGACGCATTCTAAGCCCATCTTTCGCAAGTATGATGTTATCCACTATTGTGTACCCAATGTTGCGTCACGGGTGGCCCACACGGCCACAACAGCACTCAGCAATATTTTTACACCCACGATCTTGAGAGCCGCTGAAGAAGGAGGGGTTCAGGAGATGATATTCAGCCACAAGTGGTTTATGAAGGGAGTCTATACCTACAAGGGAGGATTGACCAATGAATCCGTGGCTCGTAAGTTTGGTATGAAATTCAAAAATATTGAATTGCTGATGGCTGCCCAGATGTAGTGTGTGGGTAACCCACAAGCTGATTTTTCGTAAAAGTCTTATGTGCATTCTTTAGCTCAGGCGTACCTTCATGCTTATGAAACAATTCCTCCTCACTGTCCTTTTTGCCTTTATGGTTGGGCTCGGGTTGGCCCAGGAACAGAATTACAATCATAACCGCGCCATTATGGAGCGCATACCGACGGCCGGAGCCGTTGGCAACTCCATCGCTTTGGGGAACCTGTCCTATTCGCCAACAGGCACCGTAGGCGATGTCTACCTGAACGAGGATTATCGAAGCACTTCGTTCTGGCTCTATGACAACGACCAGGTTGTGCAGGGCCTTTCCGCCCGGCTAGACTTGCAAAGAAACGAGTTTGATATTAACCTGGGTGCAGGGAAAGGGATCCGGGCCCTTCCCGGTAGCAAGGTGCGTACCATGGTGTGGACAGACAATTTCTCTAATTCACCACAATACTTTGTCAATGGCGCTGAATACAAGAATGAAGATGGAACACCTTTCTATGGCTTCTTCCAAATACTGTCGGAAGGTGAAATAACGCTGCTAAAACTTAACCGGGTGGTCTTCAAACCAGCGGACAGAAACCCCACGCACAATACGGGGAGTAAAGACAACCGGTTTATCAAGCGGTCCGAATTATACTACGCAGTAGGCAACAAGGCGCTGGAACTTCCTAATAGAAAAGGTATCCGCAAACTATTTGCGTCCCGTGAGGAAGAAATCAATAAATTCATCGATGTGAATGAACTTAACCTTGGCACCGAGCCACATATCGTGATCTTATTTGATCACTACAACAGACTTGTCAAGAAGTAAGTCGCGCAAGGTTTTGCTCCAGTAGACGAATCTTCGACTCCGCGTCAGCCTTTTTCTTTTGTTCAACCTCAATCACGCTTGGTGGAGCTCCGGCCATAAACTTCTCATTGGTCAGCTTTTTCTCTACGGAGGCGAGAAACCCCTTGTGATAATCGATCTCTTTCAGGATGTCTGCTTTCGCTGCGGATACATCCACTTTACCTTCCAGTGGGATACTACACTCCAGTGTGCCGGCCAGGAAAGTAACGCCTTGGCGGGGCTCGCCAGCCATCGGTTCGATATCTACATTGGCGAGCTTTCCGATGAGATTGGCGAAATGGGGAAAGGGTCTCTTTCCATCGCGCGTCTGCAATGTAAGAACCTCCTTTGGTGAAAGTCCCTTGGTATTCCGCGTGTTACGGACCTGCGTGATAATGTCAAAGGCTACAGCAGCCTCCGTTAATAATTCGGAACGAACGGGCTTAGCTTTGGGCCAAGTGCCCTGTGCCAGAAACTCGGTGTCTTTCCGATCGCGTAAAGCATGCCATAGTTCCTCTGAAATGAACGGCATAAATGGGTGGAGCAGCGCAAGCAGCTCATCAAATAGTCCAGCCGTTTTCTCGTAGGTTTCGCGGTCAATGGGCTTGCCATACTCAGGCTTGATCATCTCCAGGTACCACGAACAGAAATCATCCCAGATCAACTTGTATACAGCGAGCAGGGCGTCGGAAATACGAAACTTGGTGAAAAGATCATTCACCTCGGTCAGCGACTGGCCCATCCGTGATTCAAACCACGCCACCGCATGGCGGTTTTCTTCCGGAGCAGGGCTGTCCGATATCTCCCAACCTTTGATCAGACGAAATGCGTTCCAGATCTTGTTGGCAAAATTTCGGCCCTGTTCACAAAGTTTTTCATCAAAGAGCAGGTCATTGCCGGCCGGTGAACTGAATAACATGCCCGTCCGGACTCCGTCAGCGCCGTATTGGGCGATCAGGTCCAGCGGGTCGGGTGAGTTGCCCAGCGACTTGGACATTTTGCGTCCGAGTTTGTCGCGCACAATGCCGGTGAGGTAAACGTCCTCAAACGGTTTATCATCCATGTATTCATACCCGGCGATGATCATTCGAGCCACCCAGAAAAAAAGAATTTCTGGGGCTGTGACCAGTACTTGGGTAGGGTAGAAGTAATCCAGGTCAGGCCGCTTAGTCCGGATAATCTTACCGGTCTTCAGATCGAAGGCATCGTCCGCAAAACCATCGAACACGGCTGTCGGCCATAACCATGAGGATGCCCAGGTGTCGAGCACATCGGGATCCTGACGGAGGTCGGAAGCTGAGATGTTCTTGCCGCTCTTGGCTGAGGCTTGGCGTACAGCATCTTCCAAGGTTTCGGCCACTACGAAATCATCTTGCCCGCTCCCATAGTAATAGGCCGGTATGCGATGCCCCCACCACAGCTGACGTGAAATGCACCAGTCGCGAACATTCTCCATCCAATGACGATAGGTGTTCTTGAATTTAGGCGGGTGCAGCCGGATTTCGTCCCGCTCAACGGCACCCAACGCCCGACTGGAGATGTCTTTCATTCGGACAAACCACTGCAGTGAGAGCTTGGGCTCCACGACCGTGTTGGTTCGCTCCGAGCGGCCGATGCGCGTGACAAATTCTTCTTCCTTTATGAGATGCCCCGCATCGCGCAATTCTTTCACCAGCATCTTGCGAACAACAAAGCGGTCCTTTCCGACATGCCGGGGAAGTTCGCAGCGTTCATTAAGGGTCCCGTCGTCGCTGATGGTGTCGATGACCGGAAGCTTGTGGCGAAGGCCGATCTCGTAGTCATTCACGTCATGCGCCGGTGTCACCTTGAGACACCCCGAACCGAAGGCCTTGTCAACATAGTCGTCGCCGATAATCGGGATAGGGCGGTCGATGAATGGAACGAGGGCTTTCTTCCCAATGAGGTGCGTGTAACGCTCATCGGTGGGGTTGACCGCTATAGCCGTGTCACCCATGATGGTCTCTGGTCGTTGTGTGGCAATAACGACCCACTCGTCTGCCGTGCCTTGAATTTTATAGCGCACAGAATACAAGATGGATTTTTCACCATCCTCTTTGTACAATACCTCTTCGTTCGACAGTGCAGTCTTCGCTTCACAGTCCCAGTTAATCATTCGCAAGCCGCGGTAGATATACCCTTTCCGGTACAAGTCGACGAACACACGAATGACAGCCTTGTAGTAGTCGTCGTCCATCGTAAAGCTCGTGCGGTCCCAATCGCACGACGCGCCGAGTTTTTTGAGCTGTTCGAGAATGATGCCGCCGTATTTCTCCTTCCACTCCCAGGCATAGGTCAGGAACTCATCACGGGAGATGTCCGACTTCTTGATACCACGTTCGCGCAACATGGCCACCACTCGCGCCTCCGTGGCGATGGAGGCATGGTCGGTACCAGGAACCCAGCACGCTTCCTTGCCCTCCATACGGGCTTTCCGGATGAGTATGTCCTGGATGGTGTTGTTGAGCATGTGCCCCATATGGAGCACGCCCGTGACGTTGGGTGGAGGGATGACAATGCAGTAGGGTGCCTTCTTCGGATTGGGGCTGGCATGAAATACCCCGTTGTTCATCCAGCGGGCATACCATTTGTCCTCTACTTCGGACGGGTTGTATTTGATCGAAAGAGACATGAATGCTTATAAAGGAGGGCAAAAATAGGGAATTGATGGCAAAGTTGGAGGATCAATCGCCCATGCGGACTCTTCTCGCCGGAGGGAAAAGATTGTTGATTCTCCCGGGCAAGATATTCACCCAACCCAAACCCAGCCCTTCAAACTCGACCACATGAAAACCTGTCTCACGATCCGGAAGGTTCAGGGCATTCTTGCGAAGGTAGTCGAGGGCCATGGGTCGATCCAGTTCAATGCCTGGAAACAGCTCCTTGTTTCGTTTCACCGAAAGCGCCAGCGCATGATCGGGCACAATCCGGTTCTTCATGATCTCACCAACTCCAGTGCCCGCCTGCAGTACATGCAATCGTTCGAGCACTACCTGCAGGTGGTGTTTTTGGAACGCTGGCATCATACGAAGGTGTTGCCTATGCAGAAAAAAGAATTCATCCTCACCCTGCATAATCCAATCTTTGGCCGCACCCAACTGGCTTGCCGAAGGGAACTGCAACGTTTCTTTGGTCTTGATTCGCCTTTCATTAGGGCTACCTCCTTTGCGCATGACAGCAAAAAAGAACCCTTCACCCTTCACCCGATGCGGGAAGCATTGATAAGCAATGACTCTCTTGTCGTGGATGACCTCCACTCCCCACGCAGGTTCGAGGTCAATAGCTTCAAACGAAAGATCGTTCTGCGCTGCAAACCAAGCCAGGTTCTCCAGGTTTTCCTGATTGTTATAGGTGCACGTAGAATAGAGGAGGATTCCGCCGTGCTTGAGTGACGGCCAGATGTCGGTGATAATACGCCGCTGCCGCAGCGAGCACAGGTCAACATTTTTGGTTGACCACTCCTTCATGGCATCGGGATCCTTGCGGAAGAGCCCCTCACCGGAGCATGGTGCATCGACGAGTATGAGGTCAAAGAATTCCGGGAGGCGATCAAAGTCGGCCGGATCGCTATTGGTTACGATGGCATTGTCCGTACCCCACTTTTCAATATTCTCAGTTAGAATGTTTGCGCGACTGCGGATGACTTCATTCGAAACGAGGAGACTGTCGGGCGAAAGAAGGCTCAGCAGGTGTGTGGATTTACCGCCAGGGGCTGCACAGAGATCCAGGGCCACCAGGGGCTTGTTGAGTTGAGATGTTTGCCGGATGGCCTGTTCGATGAGCATGGAACTCGCCTCCTGGACATAGTACCCGCCAGCGTGAAACCGTGGATCGAGGGTAAACGATGGGCGCTCATCCAGGTATCGGCCTTCTGGGCACCAGGGGATGGGTGTTCCTGCATCGGGCTGAAGCTTTTTTGTGTTGTACCGGATGCTTACCGGCGAGGGCAGGAGCAGCGACTGGCGGAACGCCTCGAACGCGGGACCCAGTCGAGTCTGCATTTGATTTTTAAACGCTTCCGGGAGGTCAGCCACATTCCAAATTAGACTATTTTTGAAGAGCAATGAAACGGGACATGACGGCAAACGATCCAAAACGGAAGAGTTGGGTAGAGGTTCCTCCGGGATCTGACTTTCCGATACAAAACCTTCCCTTCGGAATTTTCAAGACCAAGTATCTTTCGCCGGTAGCGGGTGTAGCCATCGGAAACCATGTCCTTGATCTGGTCTACGTTCATGAGCATGGTTTTTTTGATGGCCTTGGGTTGCCGCCCGGAATATTCAACCTGCGTTCACTGAATGGTTTCTTCGCGCTGGGCAGAAAAAAGGTCGGTGAAGTGCGTGAACGCATTTCTCAGATCTTGCGCCATGACAACGAAGAGCTTCGTGACCATATCGCTGCCCGTGAGATCGCACTCATCCCTATGGCCGAGTGCCAGATGCTCATGCCTGTAACCATTCCCAACTATACGGATTTCTATAGCAGCGAGGAGCACGCAACCAATGTCGGTTCGCTGTTCCGTGATCCGAAGAATGCGCTTTTACCCAACTGGAAGCACCTGCCGGTTGGTTATCACGGCAGGGCTTCGTCGATAGTTGTTTCGGGCACACCAATCCACCGTCCACGTGGACAGGTTAAACCTGCCGACTCAGAAGGGCCGGTTTTTTGCCCGAGCGCCAAGATGGACTTTGAACTGGAGCTGGCGTTCATCACCGGTTCGAATACAATACTGGGAAACCCCATTCCACTAGAGGAAGCGGAAGATCATATTATTGGGTTTGTGCTGTTCAATGACTGGTCTGCGCGCGACATCCAGCAATGGGAGTATGTGCCGCTGGGCCCCTTTCTGGGCAAGAACTTTGGTTCTACCATTTCTCCCTGGGTGGTGACCCTCGACGCGTTGGAGCCTTTCAGGTCCGACGGCCCGAAGCAAATTCCCCATGTGCTCCCCTATCTTGCCTTTGAAGGCCCGCGCAACTTTGATATCCAATTGGAGGTGGTTCTCGAATCAGCCAAAGGCGAAAAGGCTGTCCTCTCCCGTACCAACGCAAAGTATTTGTACTGGAATGTCGCCCAGCAGTTGGCGCACCACACAGTCAACGGATGCAATATTCAGGTCGGCGATCTCTACGCTTCTGGCACCATCAGCGGTCCCTCACCGGGTTCCTATGGCTCCTTGCTGGAATTGACTTTCAATGGAAAGAAGCCCCTTCATCTCCCGAGTGGGGAGGAGAGGAGGTTTCTTGAAGACAACGACTCGATCATCATGAGAGGTCATGCTGAACTCGACGGAGTGAAGATTGGATTTGGAACGTGTGCCGGCAAACTATTGCCCGCCATCGGCTAACCACAAAGGCATGGTGACCATCAATCCCAAAGAAATCCCTGTACCACGAATGCACAGCCTCCTTTTGGGTGCTGTAATCCCCCGACCAATTGCTCTGGCCAGCACAGTGGATAAGCAGGGAAATGTTAACCTGAGCCCGTTCAGTTTCTTCAACGTTTTCAGTGCGAATCCGCCCATTCTTGTTTTTTCCCCGGCGCGCCGCGGTCGCGATCAAACGACGAAGCATACCTATGAGAATGTGAAGGAGGTACCCGAGGTGGTAATCAATATCGTCACGTATGCTATGGTTGAGCAGATTTCTTTGGCCAGTTGTGAATACCCCAAAGGGGTCAATGAATTTATAAAGGCCGGACTTACACAAGTAGCCTCTGATGTTGTGCGCCCGCCACGGGTAGCGGAGTCGCCCGTGGCTTTTGAATGCAAGGTCAACCAAGTGATGGAATTGGGAACTGGCGGAGCGGCTGGCAATTTGGTGATTTGCGAGGTGTTGCGGATGCATATCAACGATGCCGTGTTGGACCCCGATGGACGCATCAATCCCACAAAGCTCGACGCAGTGGCACGTATGGGTGGTGATTTCTATCTGCGCGCTCAGGGAGACAGTATCTTCACAGTGCCTAAGCCCAACGAGAAGCTGGGTATCGGTATGGACGCGTTGCCTGAATCAATACGCAAGAGTGGGGTGCTTACGGGCAATGATCTGGCAAAGCTGGCGAACACGGAGCGCTTACCAGACTATGCGGGATTGGCAGGGAACACAACCGAGTTTCTTGAAGCACGAAAGCAAGGGAACCATGCTGTGCACGCGCTGGCACAGACAGCGTTGCGAAGGGGTGAGGTGTCGATGGCTTGGCAGATATTGCTGGCACCCTAGCCACGCCTACCGTTCAGCGATTATTCATCACCGGTACATCACTGCCTTCACCGCACGCACCGTCTTCTCCACATTCGGCAGAATCTCCGCAATCAAGGTCGGTGCATAGGGCAGTGATACGTCAAGGTTATTGACTTTGTGTATGGGTGCATCTAGGTAGTCGAATGCATATTTCTGCACGTGGTATGTGATCTCCGTGGCGATGGATGACAGGGGCCAGGCCTCTTCAACAATCACCAGGCGATTGGTCTTCTTCACAGATTCTACGACGGCTTTATAGTCGATCGG
Source organism: uncultured Ohtaekwangia sp. (assembly GCA_964392375.1). Classification (GTDB taxonomy): domain Bacteria; phylum Bacteroidota; class Bacteroidia; order Cytophagales; family Cyclobacteriaceae; genus ELB16-189. Next base: position 68,697 of record CAYMPU010000070.1, read on the forward strand.
TCGTACGGTGCGAAGATCGATAACCTCACATGATATGTTTTCTTTTTCCAGTTCCTGTGCGGCAGCAAGGGCCACCTTCATGATCTTACCAAAAGAAACGATGGTGACATCGGTACCTGGCCGTTTTACATCGGCAACACCGAAAGGAATAAGGTACTCTTCTGTAGGTACTTCGCCCTTGTCGCCATACATCATCTCTGACTCCATGAAAATGACCGGATCATCATCGCGGATGGCGGTCTTGAGAAGACCTTTTGCATCGTACGGATTGGAGGGCACCACGACTTTAAGCCCCGGTGTATTGGCATACCAGTTTTCAAAATTTTGCGAGTGCTGGGCCCCGAGTTGACCTGCGTTTCCTGTAGGGCCGCGGAAGACAATCGGGACATTATACTGACCCCCGGACATGGAATACATCTTCGCAGCCGCGTTGATGATTGTGTCGATGGCAACCAGTGAGAAGTTGAACGTCATAAACTCGACGATAGGACGCACGCCGTTCGAAGCAGCGCCCACGCCTACACCGGCGAAGCCCAGTTCGGAGATGGGCGTATCGATTACCCGGTCTGGACCGAATTCATCGAGCATACCCTGGCTCACTTTGTAGGCACCGTTGTATTCGGCAACCTCTTCACCCATGATGAAAACCCGCGGGTCGCGGCGCATTTCTTCACTCATGGCTTCCCGGAGGGCTTCGCGGAACTGGATTTCTCGCATATCTCAATTGTGTAAGGCGGTAAAAATAATACGTGGATCAACAGAATGAAAGCGGGTGTGTTATTTCAGGGGCTTTTCTTTCCTCCCCAGAAACAAAAAACCCTGTCTCGTTACGGGACAGGGTTTTTTGAGGTTTAGGTTTCGCTTACTTCAGCGCATTCCGGAATGCTTCAGAAGTGTTGAATTTGGTAAACTCAAGATCCGTGAGGGCTGCTTCCTTCAGGGAAGCATCGATGCGCACAGCGCTGGTCAAGTTGCTGACAACTTTGTCGGCATTGCCAGAACGGGCAGCCGCAACAGCGGCACCGTAGTAGGCTACGGCAAGGTTGCTGTTGTTTTTGATAGCCTCGTTGAAGGAGTTCTCAGCGCTGGCATAGTCTTTCGTGAGCAACTGAGCCAGACCTTTGTTGAAGAGGTTGACGTCGGTTGTCAAGGCAGAAGACTCTGAACGAACAGCGGCATCATATTTGGCAATGTAGATTTCAGAAGAACCTTTTACGCCGTTCACTCCGCGGGCCACATCGTTGTTGGCGCCATTGAGGGCCTTGTTGGCATAGCTGGCTGCTTTGTAAGGATTCTTGTTCATCAGGGCAACGGAGGCCATGTTGGCATTCACCTCCGGCGTCTCGCGAATTTTCATCGCCAACTCAAGTTGCGTCGATGCTTTTGAGGCAAGTTCGGCGGCGCGTGAAGGGTTTTCAATAGCCTGCTGTATGTAGGTCGCACCAAGGTTGTTGTGTGCGTTCCAGTTGGTGCCTTTCTTGGTAGCGGCTTCATAGATCGCTGCTTTCTCATCCAATGAAGGCGTGAGCGTGGCAGCGTACATGAGTTCCTCGAAGCTCAGCGCATCAGCAGAACCACCTTGTGTGATTTGCTTTGCGAAAACTGAAATTTCAGCATCCGTCTTCTTCTTTTTGATTGTCAGAATCTCTGTCTTCGCTGTGCGGAGGCCAGGATATACATCCTTAAGAACCTTCTTGTAGGTACCCAGTTTCTTCATCTGCTTCTCCTGATCTTCAAAAGAACCACCGCTATTGATGATGTTGAGATAAGCTGATTTCTCGTCTGAAGAAATTCCTTCGTAGGCAGCAAGGGCGGCCTTGAAGCCATTCCAGTCGTCAACCACAGGCTTGAGGATGAACTTGATGGAATCCGCCATGCCTTTGTAGTCGTACTTCTTCATCTGATCGCGATAGTATTTTTCGATTGCCTTGGCGCGATCTTCAGAGAGTTTGCTGTTGATCCGCTCGCGACCTTCTGGTGAGTGTGTACCAGTGATGCTCACGGTGCGTGTTACGTTCTTAGAAGCTATGAAAGCATCCAGTTGCTTTCCTTTATCGCTGGTCATCTCCGTCTTCCGAAGGACGGCCTTGCTTTGCTCAAAAATGAAATCCGGGATGATGATCGGCACAATCTCTTCCTTGTTGTTGTAACCATGGTCAGCAAAGGCTGCATAGTAGGCGTTTTTCACCAGCTTGGAGGTGGTGATGACACCAGGAGCAACATCCATGCGGGGCGTGGTCTTGGATTTGGTCCCTTTTGTGGCAACCCCTTCAACCTGAACCATGCCTTGCTTGTAGGCAGGCTGGTATGCGAAAGCGAATGTTTTCGTCAACTTAGGCTGCTCGGTGGCGGCATTGGCGAAATCATCACCGTTGAAGACAATGGCCGGCAGGGAAAGTTCCTTGTCACCATACTTGTAAAAGCTGTTAACGGAATATGATGTTCCTTTTTTCAGCATTTTAACCGGCAGTGCGGCCGACATTTCATATTGAACGGAGTCCTTATGCACTTCCAGCGGGTTGGGTGCAACCTGGAGGTTCTGCTGCTTCGCAAGCTTGATCATCTGCGGAAGCGTACAGCCGGACATGCCCAGCATGCTGATGATGATTAACGAGTATACTGCTTTTCTCATG
>CAYMPU010000071.1:0-19902 GCA_964392375.1 uncultured Ohtaekwangia sp.
GCAAAAAGAAAAGCCCAGCGCCGAAGCGATGGACTTGACGTGCTGTGTTGTTTCTTCGATCAGCATCAATCAAACAAACTTGGACCGCGTGATACAGGAGGCACAATCTTCAAGTGCTTGTAGGCAAGTTCCGTGGCTTCACGTCCGCGTGCCGTTCGCTTCAAATAGCCTTCCTGAATCAGGAAGGGTTCGTAGACTTCTTCAATGGTTTCGGCTTCCTCACCCACGGCGGTCGCAATCGTACTCAGGCCGACAGGTCCGCCCTTAAATTTTTCAATGATCGTACTCAGGATGCGGTTGTCCATGTCGTCCAATCCATTTTCATCCACATCAAGTGCTTTGAGCCCCATTTGCGCAATGGCCTTGGTAATATTTCCATCGCCCTTGATTTGGGCGAAGTCACGCGTGCGGCGCAAGAGGTTATTTGCAATGCGGGGAGTGCCCCGGCTTCGTCTGGCAATTTCATGGGCCGCGTCTTTGTCAATGGCAGTCTTGAGAATACCCGCCGAACGGTGGATAATCTTGGTCAACAGCTGTGCGTCATAATACTCCAGACGAGCATTGATGCCGAATCGCGCCCGAAGTGGCGAGGTGAGGAGGCCTGCACGGGTTGTAGCCCCGATGAGGGTAAACGGATTCAAATTGATCTGCACGGACCGCGCGTTCGGACCGCTGTCAAGCATGATGTCGATGCGATAGTCTTCCATGGCCGAATACAGATACTCTTCCACAATGGGATTCAGTCGGTGAATTTCATCGATGAACAAAACATCGTTTGTTTCCAGATTGGTGAGCAACCCGGCAAGATCGCTTGGCTTGTCCAACACGGGGCCGGATGTAACCTTGATATGACTTCCAAGTTCATTGGCGATGATGAACGAAAGCGTAGTCTTCCCCAACCCAGGAGGCCCGTGCAGAAGGACGTGATCGAGTGACTCTCCGCGCTGACGTGTGGCCTGCACAAAGACTTTGATGTTGTCAACAACTTTCTGCTGTCCCGTAAAGTCATCGAAGGTGAGGGGCCGAAGGGCTTTCTCCACTTCCTTCTCTGCAGGGCTGAGTCCTTCGTTCTCTCCTTTTAAATAATCTTCGCGCATGGTTCAAAGCTAGTTCACCCCGGACTCCGTTCAAATCAATTTTTGATCGACTTATTACTTTTCTATACTAATTTGCCCTCATGAGTTCCCGGTTGAAGAACGCGCTGTATGGGTTGACCCTCGTGCTGGCCATGTGGCTCGTGTGGAAGTACCGCCAGTCACAGCTTCCTGTAGTTCACCGTCTCGAGGGAAGTACCATGGGCACCACCTACCATGTTGCCTATTTTGATGACCAGGGACGAAATTTTCAGAAATCGATTGACTCACTGCTTCTGGTTGTGAATCGATCCATCAACACCTACGATACCGCCTCTGAAATCTCCCTGTTCAACCGATCCAACCGTTCCTATCGATTTACACTGCCCTACTTTTACGAACCGCTAAAGAAATCTCAAGAAGTTGTAACGGGATCCCATGGCGCTTATGACCCGACCGTCATGCCCCTGGTCAACGCATGGGGCTTTGGGCCAAGGAAAGTCGAGCGCCCCGATACTGCAGAAATTCTGTCGATACGGGCATTTGTTGGGTTTGAAAAAATAAGCTTTAATGAAGACAGTATCTGGAAGAGCGATCCACGGGTGCAGCTTGACTTTGGCGGCATCGGACAGGGCTACGGCGCGGACATCATTGCTGGATTTCTGCGGGACAGAGGGATAGAAAATTTCTTCGTTGAATTGGGCGGCGAGGGTGTGGCTTCCGGAATGAACCTTGCTGAAAATCGTAGGTGGGAAATTGGCATCCTGGATCCGCAATCGGATTACCTCGAGCAAAAATTCAAAGCGCGTGCTACATTGAGGAACATGGGCTTTTCAACTTCTGGAAATTACTTCAATTACCGTGAGGTTGATGGAAGAAAATATTCACACACCATCGATCCGGTATCCGGGTTTCCTGTTCAGCGTGAGTTGCTCAGCGCAACCGTTTTTGCTGCCGATTGCTCTACAGCCGATGCATGGGCGACAGCATTCATGTCCATGGGACATGAAAAGGGCATCGAAGTACTGCGCACACATCCAGAGCTCCAGGTACTATTTATTTTCACATCACCGGATGGTATACGCACGTACGTATCTGAAACGATGACTGCGGATGTTGTGCTGGAGCGCTAGATCTGAACTTTGACCTTTAGTCTCGTGTTATCAGCATATCTTGACTATCTTTGCTGACTTATTGATCCCCCAAATACGATCATTGATGCTCTAATGAGCGCTTTATGAGCCAGCCAATCAAGTTTGCCAATACTAACCCGGAATTTTACGCGACATTAAGTCAGCGGGTCAACAACTATTTCAAGGAGAATAACATCAGTCGCACGGCCGACGGAAGAATGGTCTTCAAGACCATTTTTATGTTGTCGCTTTACTATGTGCCCTATGCCATAAGCGTCAGTGGCCTGGTTACCGGATATTCTTTTTACCTGCTGCTGTGCATGCTCATGGGCTTTGGCATTGCGGGTATTGGCCTTTCCATCATGCATGATGCCAATCATGGTTCCTATTCAACCAAGCCGTGGGTTAACAATGCGCTCAGTTTTTCCCTGAACCTCGTCGGCGGCAACGCCTTCAACTGGAGAGTGCAGCATAACGTGCTTCATCATACGTATACCAATATTTATGATGTAGACGAGGATATCAGCCCTCGTGGTGCCCTGCGCATGGCGCCCGAGTCACCATGGAAACCCTTCCATCGCTACCAGTTTCTCTATGCCTGGTTCCTGTATGGGCTCATGACATTGGTTTGGGTAGTCGGCAAGGATTTCTTCCGATTGGTGAAGTACCAGCGTGAAGGCCTCGTGAAAAAACAGAAAGCGAATATCACGAACGAGTGGATTGTGCTCATCAGCAGTAAGGTCCTCTACTTTGCATATACCCTCGTGGTGCCCATGCTGATACTTCCGTTCTCAGGATGGCAGATCATCCTCGGGTTTCTGGGCATGCACTACATTGCCGGATTCATCCTCGCTGTTGTCTTTCAGCCGGCACACGTGATTGCTGGCACATCGTATTTCCAGCCTGATCAGGCTGGTAATCTTGAAAATAGCTGGGCCATCCACCAAATGCACACCACGACCAACTTCGCCGGAGAAAACCGATTGCTGAGCTGGTATGTTGGCGGCCTTAATTTCCAGGTTGAACATCATCTTTTTCCGAACATCTGCCATGTGCATTATCGGGCGCTTTCGCCCATCGTAAAAGCAACAGCACAGGAATTTGGTGTTCCGTACAAAATGAAGAGGACTTTCAGGGATGCCATGGTGGCGCACTTCCAGATTCTGAAGGATTTGGGCAAGCGCGAATTCAAGCCCACACTGGCGGTTCAATAGCCTTCGGGAAGTTTCTTTGAAAATTCCCAAAAGAGACTGATTTTTAGGTATCGGTCATTCCTTCCTGCCGACTACGCAATGGACGTCATTCAATCCCCCCAGGATTATCAAACCATTTACCGTAAGAGCCTCGACAACCCAGAAGCCTTCTGGGCAGAAGTAGCCAGTAATTTTGTCTGGCGAAAAAAATGGGATTCCGTATTGCATTGGGATTTTCATAAACCGGAAGCTTCATGGTTTGTCGGTGGTAAACTGAATATTACCGAGAACTGCATCGACCGGCACTTGCCGCACCACGCCGATCGGACCGCCATCATTTGGGAACCCAATAATCCCACGGATGCTTCGAGATCGATTACGTACGGTGAGTTATCGCAGGAAGTGGCACGGGTGGGCAACATGCTCCACCAGCAAGGTGTCAAAAAGGGCGACCGCGTATGTATCTACATGCCCATGGTACCGGAGCTGGTCTATGCAGTGCTCGGTTGTGCACGGATCGGTGCCGTTCATTCGGTCGTGTTCGCCGGATTTTCTGCCGGATCGCTGATCGACCGGATCAACGATTGTACATGCTCCCTGGTTCTTACCGCCGACGGTGTGTTGCGTGGAGACAAGAAGATTGAACTCAAAAGCATCATCGATGAAGCGCTTCACCAGTGCCCTACGGTGCAACGGGTCATCGTACTCGATCGCGCCGGATTAAAACCCGCCATGAAGCCTGGACGCGATCTCTGGTGGCATGAAGAAATACAACACCAGTCCGATACCTGTATCCCGGAAGTCATGGATGCGGAAGACCTGCTCTTCATTCTGTACACATCAGGCTCAACGGGCAAGCCGAAAGGTATGGTTCATACCTGCGGAGGCTATATGGTCTATACGGATTATACATTCCGAACGGTCTTCCAGTACCGAGAAGGACAAATCTTCTGGTGCACAGCCGACGTAGGCTGGATCACCGGGCACTCCTACATTATCTACGGACCACTTTCAGCCGGAGCGACAACGGTTCTTTTTGAGGGTATTCCATCCTATCCTGATCACGGCCGATTCTGGCAAGTGATCGAACGTCATCGCGTAAACATTTTCTATACGGCTCCAACAGCAATCCGCTCCCTGGAGCAGGCTCCTATTGGTTTCGTCGACAGGCACGATCTCTCATCTTTAGCCGTGTTGGGGACTGTAGGAGAGCCAATCAACGAAGAAGCCTGGCATTGGTACGACAAACACATCGGCCAAGGTAATTGCCCGATTGTTGACACGTGGTGGCAGACAGAAACCGGCGGCGTGATGATCTCGCCCATCGCCAACGTCACCAAAACAAAGCCCTGCTTCGCAACGCTTCCGCTGCCTGGTGTACAGCCTGCGCTTATGGACGACCGCGGAAAGGAGATCAAAGGTCCAGGCGAAGGTCGTCTGGCGTTCAAGTTTCCCTGGCCGTCGATGGCCCGCACGATTTACGGCAACCACAAGCGCTTCCGCGAAACGTATTTCTCCACGTTTCCGGGCATGTACTTCACCGGCGACGGCTGTCGTCGCGACGACGAAGGGTATTACCGGATCACCGGCCGTGTCGATGACATCATCATCGTTTCAGGTCACAACATGGGAACTGCCGAGATTGAAAGCGCCATCGATGAGCATATCGCTGTTTGCGAATCCGCTGTCGTTGGATTTCCTCACGACATCAAAGGTCAGGGTGTTTACGCTTTTGTGATCTGTTACGAGAAGCCCAGCGATGAGAGCCTGCTGCGAAACGAAATCCGCGATACCGTTTCAAAAATTATTGGACCTATTGCCAAGCCCGATAAGATTCAATTCGTAACCGGCTTGCCCAAAACCCGTTCGGGAAAGATCATGCGCCGCATCCTGCGCAAAGTGGCAGAAGGCGAAACGACCAACCTGGGTGATGTTACCACGTTGGTTGATCCCAATGTGGTAGAGGAGATTAAGCGCGGCGCATTGCATTGATCCAGCTCCCCAACCCCGCATAAGAAAAGCCCCGATCGATCAGGGCTTTTTCATTTTTTATTGCTTAGCAGTCTAACTTCCGCACGCCTCGCAGGCATCCGGATTATCCAGTGAGCAAGCCATATCGGCCCGCTTCTGCTCTTCCGCGTACGTCTCGTAGGGGATCGCCTGTTGGTTCTCCTGGATCACCGCTGCCAATGCACCTTGGCCAACGATGGGGGCCTCCACCAGTGCTGATACAGCCATGGCAGTTTCGGCCTCAGGCTGTGCTGCGGAAACTTTATCCACAGTAAACTTGATGGCATCGGCCGCTGCCGTAGAGCGCAGATAATACATACCGGTCTTGAGTCCTTTCTTCCACGCGTAGAAATGCATGGAAGTAAGCTTCCCGAAATTCGGGTTGGTGATGTGAATGTTCAGACTCTGCGACTGGCAGATGTACGCACCGCGGTCGGCCGACATATCGATGATGGCCTTTTGAGAGATCTCCCAAACGGTACGGTAGATATCCTTGATGTTTTGCGGAATCTCCGGGATGTCCTGAACGGAACCGTTGGCAGCAATCAGTTTCTGGCGCATGGCATCGCTCCACAATCCCAGGCTCATCAGGTCGCGCATCAGGTGCTTGTTGGCGACAATGAAGTCACCGGATAGCGTACGACGCGTGTAGATGTTCGATGTGTATGGCTCAAAACATTCGTTGTTGCCAAGGATCTGTGACGTTGAGGCCGTCGGCATGGGGGCCACGAGCAAGGAGTTACGAACACCATGCTGCTTCACATCTTGCTTCAGCTGATTCCAGTTCCAGCGGCAGGACGAAGGCGTCACTCCCCACATGTCAAACTGGAAAATGCCTTTGGATACCGGGGAGCCTTTGAATGTTTCGTAAGGTCCAAGTTGCTTGGAGATTTCCATCGAAGCCTCCATGGCACCGAAGTAGATCGTTTCAAAAATATCCGCGTTAAGTCCGCGCGCCTCTTCTGAATCAAAAGGCATGCGGAGTAGGATGAACACATCAGCAAGGCCCTGAACGCCGAGACCGATAGGACGGTGGCGAAGGTTAGAGCGTTTCGCTTCCGGCACCGGATAGTAGTTGACATCGATCACCTTGTTGAGGTTGCGTGTGGCGACCTTGGTGATCTCATACAACTTATCGTGATCGAACTTTCCATCGGCGGTCACAAACTTCGGCAGCGCGATAGAAGCCAGGTTGCACACGGCGATTTCATCGGATGACGTGTACTCCATGATCTCCGTACACAGGTTGCTCGACTTGATCGTGCCCAGGTTCTTCTGGTTCGATTTACGGTTTGCGGCATCCTTGTACAGGATGTAGGGTGTACCGGTCTCAATTTGAGATTCGAGCACCTCAAACCAGAGGTCCTGAGCCTTTATTTGCTTGCGGGCCTTTCCTTCCTTCTCATATTTCTCATACAGGCGCTCAAAATCCTCTCCCCAGCAGTCGGCCAATCCGGGTGCTTCGTTGGGACAGAAGAGGGACCACATTTCATTGGCTTCAACGCGCTTCATGAACAGATCAGGGATCCACATGGCATAGAAAAGGTCGCGGGCGCGCATCTCTTCCTTGCCATGGTTCTTCTTCAGATCCAGAAAATCAAATACATCGGCATGCCAAGGCTCAAGGTAAACGGCGAAGCTGCCCTTGCGCTTGCCTCCGCCCTGATCTACGTAGCGTGCGGTCATATCAAAGTTGCGCAGCATCGGGACGATACCATTGGAGGTACCGCCGGTTCCTTTGATGTAAGAACCTTTGGCGCGCACGTTGTGAATGCTCAGACCGATACCGCCGGCGGACTGCGAAATCTTGGCGCAGTTCTTCAATGTGTCGTAGATGCCGTCGATGCTATCATCCTTCATTGTCAACAAGAAGCACGAAGACAACTGCGGCTTCGGTGTTCCTGCATTGAACAGTGTGGGTGTCGCGTGGGTGAACCACTTTTCCGACAACAGGTTATAGGTCTCGATGGCTGCGGGGATGTCTTCACCATGGATACCCACGGCCACACGCATCAGCATGTGCTGGGGGCGTTCGACCACCTTGCCCTCAATCTTCATGAGGTAGGAGCGCTCGAGCGTTTTGTATCCGAAGTAGTCGTAGCTGAAATCGCGGTCATAGAAGATGGCCTCGTCCAGTTCAGCAGCATGTGTCTTGATGACCTTCCAGGTTTCTTTCGAAATCATGGGGGCATTCTGACCCGTCTTGGCGTCTACGTGTTGGTAGAGCCTTTTCATGGTGTTGGAGAATGATTTACTGGTGGTCTTGTGCAGGTTAGACACCGCGATCCGGGCCGCCAGTTTGGCAAAGTCCGGGTGGCGCGTAGTCATGGTTGCGGCAATCTCGGCGGCGAGATTATCCAGCTCCTGGGTGGAGACACCATCGAACAGGCCATTGATCACCTTCATGGCCACTTCAACAGGGTTTACGAACTTGGGATCGAGGCCATAGCAGAGTTTCTCAATCCTGGCGGTGATTTTGTCGAACTTGACGGACTCTCTGTGTCCATCACGCTTCATTACGAGCATGTCACGGGGTTGTTAGGGTGTAGAAAAAGTTTAAAAAATGGTCTCATAAGGTAACTAAAAATCCTCATTCAATGAAAATTTAGGGGCCTCATCTTTATCCATACTTTTCATGACGCCTGCTTTTTGGTACTCAGCAACGCGTTTTTCGAAGAAATTGGTCTTTCCACGCAGGGAGATCATTTCCATAAAGTCAAAGGGGTTGGTGGCCCCGTAGATCTTCTTGCCCACCAGCTCGTTGAGGAGGCGGTCGGCTACGAACTCAATATATTGACACATGAGCTGGGCGTTCATGCCGATCAGGTTTACCGGGATGGCATCGGTGACAAACTCTTGTTCGATCGTGACGGCATCACGGATGATCTCGACCACGCGCTCTTCCGGCAGGCGGTTGACCACGTGCTTGGTGTACAGGTGACAGGCGAAGTCGCAGTGCAGGCCCTCATCGCGTGAGATCAACTCATTCGAGAAGCTCAGTCCCGGCATCAGTCCGCGCTTCTTCAGCCAGAAGATGGAGCAGAAGGAGCCCGAGAAGAAAATTCCTTCCACGGCAGCAAAAGCGATCAGGCGTTCCTGGAAGTTGCCATTGCTGATCCAGCGCAGTGCCCAATCGGCTTTCTTCTTTACACAAGGAAGCGTATCGACCGCATGAAAGAGCTGATCCTTTTCCTTTGGATCCTTTACATAGGTGTCGATCAGGAGGGAATAGGTCTCCGAGTGGATGTTCTCAATAGCGATCTGGAATCCATAGAAGAACTTGGCCTCGGTGTACTGGACTTCGGCGATGAAATGCTCGGCCAGATTTTCGTTCACAATGCCGTCGCTAGCCGCAAAAAAGGCCAAAACATGGGTTACGAAGTGTTTTTCGCCATCATTCAGGTTGGCCCAGTCGCGCAGGTCGTGGCTGAGGTCAATCTCTTCGGCGGTCCAGAAGCTGGCCTCCGCCTGTTTATAGAACTTCCAAATGTCGTGGTGTCTTATGGGGAAGAGAACGAATCGGTCTTTGTTCTCGCGGAGGATGGGTTCGTCGTGTACAGGTCGGCTCATAGGCAAGGTCTTTATTATCGGCTCTCGTTTGCCCTAGCACAACTTCTGAGCGACGGTGGCCCTGTCACGTTTCGTGAGGCGAGTCGTCAATTTGTGTGTTGGGAACCAACAAATATTTGAAATGGGACATACATTACCAAGGATGCAATTCGATCATCGGTCGGCGATTTTTTCCACGTTGCTTGATGCGTGGGTGCCTTAATAATTCATTCTCATTCACTTACCCACGGCATGGAAAGTGAAGTCTCAATGAATAAATTTTTACAAATATTTTACCCCCAAAAATTTGGATATGAAGGCGCCCCTGTGTCACAAGGTCCCGATGGCAGCAAAAGGGGTAAGCATGACTTTGGGAGGCAAGTCCTGGAGGGGCTGAAAGGGCCTTTTTGAAGCATTTTTGGCCATTTTAGCCAGACCGTTGGTTTTTCGTGCCTTGTCTTCTATCTTTGCAGTCCATTTTTAAAAACCAACTGTCATGTACGCTGTAGTGGATATCGCAGGCAAGCAATTCAAGGTTGAGAAAGACCAGTATTTGTACGCCCCCCGCCTTGAGGCCGAAATTGGAACTTCCGTTCAGTTTGACCGGGTGCTGCTCATCGACGCTGATGGCAAGGTTCAGGTCGGGCAGCCTACCATAAAAGGCGCTTCGATCTCTTGCAAAGTCCTCGAGCAGGTAAAGGATGACAAGGTGATCGTCTTCAAGAAGAAGCGCCGCAAGGGGTACGCCAAGAAAAATGGCCACCGTCAGCAGTTCACGAAGGTCCAGGTGGAAAGCATCAGCAGCAAGTAATTGTATACAGTTATAATAGTCACATACCATGGCACACAAGAAAGGGGAAGGTAAAGTAAAGAACGGCCGCGAATCAGAAAGCAAAAGGCTTGGAATCAAGGTTTTTGGTGGCCAGAAGGTCATTGCCGGAAATATCATCGTTCGTCAGAGGGGTACCAAGCACCACCCGGGCCGCAATGTGGGCATGGGTAAGGACCATACCCTCTTCGCATTGGCAGCAGGAACTGTCCTTTTCAAGAAGGGGAGGGCCGACAAATCCTTTGTCTCTGTTGTTGCAGAAGCCTGATTTTCTTCTTTAAAGTGATTTCCAAGCACCCCATGGGTGCTTTTTTTATGCCCGAATTGCGGTATTTTTTTGTAATACTCCCATTCAGGGGTATGACAATTATGTGGGAATTCATCCTTTTTGAGGTGTTTTTGGTCCAAGAGACCTATTTCCTTTGGTCCGGAATGCGATGCGGCCGAAGAAAGTTTTTAACAAATACTTAACGCGGTATTTCCTTTTCTGACTTTGTGCCCTATTTTTATCCCCTAAATCAATTTTAACCTAAACTAAAACCTATGAAGAAGTTTTTACTGTTATGCTTCTCATTCGTTTTTGTTACCAGCATGGTCTGGGCGCAGGAACGGGTGGTTTCAGGCAGGGTGACGGCTCAAGAGGATGGGTCTTCATTGCCAGGCGTTAACGTATTGCTCCGAGGCACTACGAACGGCACAGTTACCGATACAGACGGTAACTTCAAGTTGAGTGTGCCTGCCACGGGCGGAACGCTCGATTTCTCGTTTATCGGCTTCGCTACGGAGTCCGTCGAAATCGGCGAGCGTACTGTAGTGGACATGGCCATGGTGCCTGACACTAAGCAATTGACGGAAGTCGTTGTAACTGGTCAGGGCTTTGCCAAGGAGAAAAAAGCCCTTGGTTATGCCGTAGGCCGTGTGGGCTCTGAGCAGATCGCAGCCCGCCCTGTTAACGACATCGGTCGTATCCTGATGGGCAAGATCCCTGGCGTAACCATCAACCCTACGGGGGGTACCTCCGGTGCTGGTTCCCAGATTAACATCCGAGGATACACGACCATTACGGGTAACACGCAGCCTCTTTGGGTTGTTGACGGTGTGCCTTTTAACTCGGCCACGAATGATGCCGCAGGCTTTACCACGGGTGGTACGGCCACATCAACCAGCCGATTCCTTGACCTCGACCCGAACTCTATTGAGAGTATCAACGTGTTGAAAGGTCTTGCAGCAACCGTTCTTTACGGTGAGCAGGGAAAGAATGGTGTAATCCTCGTGAATACAAAATCCGGTAGCGGCAAAAAGCGCGATCCGGAAGTTACTTTCCAGCAGTCGATTTCAATGAACGAAATCGCATCTCTGCCGGATATCAACCAGGACTACGGACAAGGCTTTCAGCAGCTGACCAACACAGCAGCATTCTTTAGCAACTGGGGTGCCAACTACAATGAGTTTGACTCCATTGGTCATCCATACCAGTTTAATGGTGACGCGGTTCGTCGCGATGCCTTTGCTCAACAAACCATGTTTAAGCGTATACCTTTCCGTTATTCTTTGAAATTGAATGACTTCTTCAGAAAAGGTATCGTGTCCAACACGTCGGCCACGGTATCGGGTGGTACGGACAAACTAGGTATTACGGCAACCGTAGGTTATACAACAGAAGAAGGATACGCTCCAGGTAACGACCTTAGCAGGATCAACGCATCCATTGGCTTCAACGGTTCGATCAGCGACAAATTGTCATTCCGTTCTTCCATTATGTATTCGAATACAGACTTTGCATCCCCTCCGCTCAACGGAGCAACGGGTGGTGGCGCTGCATTCGGCGGTGTGCCTTCGCTGTATGCCAACTTCCTGTATTCGCCTCCAAACTTTAACATCAACGATACGAATCTCTTCCCGTACGAAGTTCCCGGAGACAAGCGCATGATGTGGTATCGTACCGGTAACGACATCCCGAACGCCCGTTGGATTGCGGCATATTCAAAAGAGACGGATGTTACAGATCGCATTTTCAGCAGTTCAACGTTGACCTACGATTTCAATGACCAAATGTCATTGGCATATCGTGTGGGTTATGATGCCTATACACAGCGTCAAAACCGCTCCTTCAATAAGGGTATGAGCGCTTCCTACCCGAACGTGAACAATGGTATTTTGCAAACCCAAACAATTGGTAATACCATTTGGAACCATGACTGGATTTTCAGCTACAATAAGGAGCTGACTTCTGACTTGAACTTGAGTTCACGTATTGGATTCAATGCCCGCAATGACTACTTCCAGCGCGATGGTATCTATTCTGAAGGTCAGGTTGTGTTTGGTTTGTTGCGTCACAGCAACTTTACCACGGCTTCGTCACGTTCTACGGCCTTCGATGGCCGGATCTTCTACAGAACTACCGAACAGCAGCGCTATGGAGCATACGCGGACTTCCAGTTTGACTACAAGAACTATTTGTTTGTTAACCTTGCTGGCCGAAATGACTGGACATCGACACTGGAATCCGGAGAAAACAGCATTTTCTACCCGAGCGCCAGTGCGTCATTCGTTGTGACTGATGCCTTTACCTCACTGAAATCAGATGCCATGAATTTTCTAAAGGTTCGTTTTGGCTATGGTACATCGGCTGGTCTTGGACCTCTGTATGGTACACGGACCATTGTTGATTCTAATCCCCGTGGGTTTGTTGATGGTAGTGGTGTTTATGGTGAACACACGATTTCCAATCGTCTTGGAAACCGGAAATTAGGACCTGAGTTGATCAGTGAGTTGGAGCTTGGTTTTGAAGCCAAGTTTCTCAAGGAGCGAATCAGCCTCGACTTTACAATCTATGATCGCGGAACAACAAACTTGATCACAGATGCTCCTATCGATCCGGCTACTGGTTATACAATTACCTACCAAAACCTTGGCAAGCTTAGCAATAAGGGAATCGAAATTGGATTGAATGCGACGCCGTTGAAGTTGGGTGCATTCCAGTGGGATTTGACCTGGAATTTCACACTGGTTAGACCTGAAGTTGTAACACTTGGTACGGGTATCGACCAAATCGTTCTGGCTGGCTTTACCAACCTTGGTAACTTCGCCGTTCCCGGACGCCCGATGAACATGATCAAAGGTGTGGTTATCGCACGGGACCCTGCAAGTGGTCAGAAGATTGTGGGTGCAGACGGTTTCCATGAAACCGACCCGATTATTGGTGAACTCGGTAACCCCAATCCTGACTATGTCACCTCATTCATCAATACGTTCTCTTACAAGGGACTTACGCTGTCCTTCCAAATAGACTACCGTAAGGGTGGCAAGATGTTTGGCGGTACGCCTTCAGCCTTGTTGGCTCGCGGTGTGTTGGGTGGAACTGCTCAGTTGAACAGAGACCTCGCGTTCATTACACCCGGTGTGAAACGTGTCGATACAGATGCCAATGGATCATTGGATGGCTTTGCCCCCAACGATATTCTGGCAACTGCGGCTGACTACGGCTTTAACTTGCACTTCTTTAATAGAAACGACAACGTGATGTATGATGCCTCAAACATTCGCCTTCGCGAGGTTTCGCTGACGTATCAGTTCCCGAAGTCAATATTGAGCAAGACGCCAATTAAGAATGCATCCATTAGCCTCAATGGTAACAACCTCTGGTTTGTTGCTTTTGGAACACCCAAGTATGTGAACTGGGATCCAGAAGTTGCCAGTTTGGGAGTGAACCAAGGCTTGGGCTTCGACTATTTGACGGGCCCTAGCATGCGCAGGTATGGTGCTGTTTTACGTCTTACTTTCTAACCATAAATACGCTATCACTTATGAAAATATACAAGAAACTTGTTCTGGCGCTCTGTGTGGTTATTGCAACCTCATGTACGCTTGACTTACGGGAGGACCCTAACGCGGTGCAACCGAGTCAGGTATTGCCCAGTCTAATGCTCAATTCAATGCAGCGAAACCTCGGTGCATTGTTTAACAATGCCAGTGGAACTGGTCAGGCACTGACACGTCAGATTAATGCTGGCGCTTCATTGTATCGCCTGACGATTACCCCTGAGACGTTTAATGGATTTTGGGGAACAGCATATGCAAACATTTTGCAGGATGCTGACCAACTTCTTCAGCTTTGTGTTCCCGACAAAACGAAACCAAATGTGAGATATGCTCGCCATATGGGTATTGCCCGGATTATTCAGGCGTATACTCTGGTTACGTTAGTCGATTCATTTGGCGATGTGCCGTTTTCTGAGGCCTTCCAGGGTGATGCGAATTTTAACCCTGGGGTAGATAGCCAGGCAGACCTGTATGCCAAAGCGATTGAATTGTTGGATTCAGCAAAGCTGGACTTAACAACTCCGTTGACAACAGCACCAATCCCCGGTTATCAGAGCCCGATTGCACCTGATCTGTTTGACATGTACTATGGCGCAGGAGCGGGCGGTGCAACAACCGCATTCCCGAAATGGATAAAGTTGGCCAATTCATTGAAGCTGAAGATTCATCTCAACCTTCGCTTGATTGATCCGACAGGATCAGCTGCCGCCATCAATGCACTGATTGCAGATGTTTCCCCTACAGGTGGTTTCATCACCACGCAAAATGAGAACTTCATCTACCGTTACGGAACAACAACTGCTGATCCGGATGCGAGACATCCTGCATTCGTTGGTCAGTATCCTGCCGGTGGTGGGGCTTATCAGTCCAACTGGCTCATGTGGCACATGCTTCATGGATACGATGCACAGCGCGGCGCTACTCCTCAGTATGGAGATCCCAGGATGCCGTTCTATTTCTACCGTCAAACACTTGTGAATAGTACGAGCACGAACGACATCCGTTGTCTAAGTGAATCACTTCCATCACACTATCCTTCGTCGACGGGTTCTGCGATTATTGACAACACAGTTGCTGGAAGAGCTCCCATGGGTGTTGCGGCAACACATCCTACCAACGATCCGACAGATCCAGCATGGAACCGTACCTTCTGCTACGTAAGTGACAAGGGTTATTGGGGCCGTGACCACGTTGATCCTCAGGGTATTCCTCCGGATGGTCTTCTTCGCACAGCATACGGCAGCTACCCAGTAGGTGGGCGATTTGATAACAACGCTGGTGCAGCTGTTGGCCAAACGCAAGGTATGCGCGGAGCTGGAATGGAGCCGATCATGACGCGTTCATTTGTTAACTTCATGCTCGCAGAAGCTGCGTTGTACATGACGCTGAATCCTCCTGCTCTGACTGCCCGACTTTATTATGAGAATGGCATCCGGAATTCATTCCAGGATGTGCGTGACTGGGCTGTCGTTGGCACGTATGGATCAAGCAGTGTTGCCGCGGCCGCTACTGAAGCAACGGCGATCAATGCGTTCTATTCAGCGGGTCAGTATACTGCCGATGTAAACGCTTATGTGGCCAGCGCTTTGGCGGCATTTGATGATAGCCTTGCTGGATTGATCACTGCGGATATCATCCCTGGTTCCGTTGCTGACGAAGCAATGAACTATGTTGCTCGTGAGTATTGGATAGCACTATTTGGTAACGGAGTAGAGACCTACAACCTTTATCGTAGGACTGGGTTCCCTTCAGGTATGCAGCCGGTGATCAACCCTCAGCCGGGTCCCTTCCCGAAAAGCTACTGGTATCCAGCCAACTTTGCTACGCTGAACAATACAGTGGATCAAAAGGCGGACCTTACTGGCAAGGTTTTCTGGGATGCCAATACTACATCGAACCTTGATTTTTAACCCAAAAGAATGAATCCTATGAAAATTAAGAAATATATACTGGGTACCGTTCTGGCGGTGGCAGTGGCCGTGTCCTGTTCTCCGGACGAAAGCCTCTACCCTTTGCCGTACGATAACCGTGCAACGGGTTCGTACCTGCGTGCATACCGGATCGTGTCCAACACATTTGATCTGGATGATATTACCAATAGCGGTTTTGAGGCGATTTTTGAGTCGGTAGATAGAAACCTTGGTGCTGATCTCGCTGAGATCCAGTTCTATGCTACTCACCGCTCAGGATCAACGGGTCGAATCACCAACGAAATCCTCGTGAAGACGTTTAATGCATCGGACATTGCTACTTTGTTTGCAAAGGTGCCCGAGCCAACGTATAGCGATTACCTTCGTTCTGCTCCGATGCGGATAACGGCAACGGAAACACTGGCTGCTTTGGCAACGTTGACGACTGACCCTGATGGAACAACATGCTCTGGGATTTTCCCAGATGTTTGTACTATGGTGGCCTTCCCGGTGGGTGGTGGCGCTCCGTTGTATGGTCTTGGAGCCAACGATCGTATCATTTATCGTGTTGCGATTACGGACAACCAAGGTCGTAAGTTTACGGTAGCAAACCCTCAGACAACGGTGACTCCTGCCTTTGGTAACCCGAATGAGGCGAACATCACAGCCAACCTTACAGGTGGCCTGTTCTACGCTAGCCCGATGATTTATACGTCCCTCGTTGTGCGGACAACCACGACTGGTAACCCGGCCGCTTATACAGGTCAGTATCGCATGACGCAAGTGGCACGCTGGCAGCCAGATCACTCTGCGGCTCAGCACCTGTCCTTCCCTCAGGCCTGGATAGACCAGTTTGCTTTCGGTTCATCCCCTACAGACTCAACACAGGTTGTGGATGTACAATTGGTTCCTGGTGGCCTTCCCACGGAGCGTCAGTTTACCTGTACATACAGAGGACAGACGATTACCATGAAGATCAACCTGGAGTCGGCTATCCTCAACCAGACAGGTGCAGGTGTTACTGCAGCGCTTCCCTTCATTCAAGCTGCTCCTCCTGCCGGTATGGGTTTCCCCGCTGGCACAACGAATACCAACTTAGGAACAGTGAACATACCGTTGTACAACACGACAGTAGACTGTACTTCACAACGTGAATTCTACCACCAATTCCCGCTCGGCGGAACATTTGCTGGTTTGAATACGCTTCCCTGGGGTCTGCCGCGCGCCACGGTTCCTAACCGTGGCACGTATCGCCTCGATCGTGATGGCCTCACCGTTGGTGATGTTTGGTCCATTGCTGTTGATGATGACTCCGATGAGTATGGTCGCAGAAACGGCTACTGTAACTGGTATACCCGGATCCTCTTGACCATGACGAAGATCTAAGATCAAGTCACTATATAGAAAAGAGCCGTTCCGAGAGGGGCGGCTCTTTTTTTGTTGGGGGATGCTGGAAACTGGATGCTGGTTACACGATACTGGTAGTTACTGAATCATCGAGCTTGCTTGTTTGGTGACAGAACGCTCACATCGTGATCATAGTAAATCGATGCTGGTAATGGCGGAAGCGGAGGATGATCTCTGCACAACTTCCGGAACTTCACCGGAGTGTAATCTTTTTAGGAAGACTTAATGGGCCCTTTGTAAACCCCCTTAGTTCTTTGTGTGGCCTTGTACTAGGATATTCGGTTGCAATAAAAACTTAGTGACTTCACATAAAGATAGGCCAGAGCATCTGCTTCATGCGGAAAAAGTCAGGGAATGACAAACCCTAAGCGAGCATCTTTAACAGGAGTGTCAGTCGGGTCTTGAGGTTACGCCGATCGATGATGAAATCCAGGAATCCATGATCGAGGACGAATTCGGCACTCTGGAACCCTTCGGGAAGACTCTTGCCAATGGTCTCGCGGATTACGCGAGGTCCGGCAAAGCCAATGAGAGAACCTGGCTCAGCGATGTTGAAATCTCCGAGCATGGCGTACGAGGCAGTGACACCACCGGTGGTTGGGTCGGTCAGTAGAGAAATGTAGGGGATCTTGGCTTGATCCAGGAGTGCAATCTTGGCTGACGTTTTGGCCATCTGCATCAGCGAAAGTCCGGCTTCCATCATGCGCGCACCACCGGAACGGGAGATCATCAAAAAGGGAATGCGATGCTTCAGGCTGTGGTCCATAGCGCGGGCAATCTTCTCGCCAACCACAGACCCCATGGAGCCGCCAATAAAGATGAAGTCCATACAAGCCACCGTAATCTCCAGGCCGTTCATTTTTCCGTAGGCTGTACGAACAGCATCTTTCAGTTCGGTCTTGGCCATCGACTCCTTGATGCGCTTAGGATACGGTTTCGTATCCACAAATTTCAGTGGGTCGCCCGACTGCATGTCGGCGTCGAGCTCAGTGAATTCATTATTGTCAAAGAGGATTTCAAAGTACTCGCGCGAGCCAATCTTGACGTGATACTCTTCCTCGGGTACGACGTACGCATTGTTCTTGAGCTCGCGGGTATGGACGATCTTTCCTGCCGGTGACTTGAACCAAAGGCCGTCGGGAACTTCGCGCTTGGCTTCAGTAGGTGTGAGAATTCCTTTATCGGTGCGTTTAAACCAAGGCATGGATACGTATGTGTTTAAGCCAGCGTAATCGTCTTGTCGAGGTAGACATCCTGAATAGCATTCAGTATGCCAACGCCCTCTTTCATGGGCCGCTGGAAGGACTTTCGGCCTGAAATCAGACCCATGCCGCCTGCACGTTTGTTGATAACGGCTGTGCGCACGGCTTCTGCCATGTCGCTGGCGCCTTTAGACTCACCGCCGGAATTGATTAGACCAGCGCGACCCATGTAACAATTAACTACCTGATAGCGGCAAAGGTCGATGGGGTTATCGGATGTGAGCTCGGTGTAAATGCGTTCATCGAGTTTCCCGTAGGAACTGCTGCCGGTATTCAATGCCTTGTAGCCTCCGTTGTTCATGGGGAGCTTCTGCTTGATGATATCGGCTTGTATTGTAACGCCCAGGTGGTTGGCCTGGCCGGTAAGGTCTGCAGAGACGTGGTAGTCGACTCCGTCTTTCTTGAATGCGTTGTTGCGGATGTAGCACCAGAGAATGGTAGCCATACCCAGATTGTGGGCTTCTTCAAAGGCCTGCGCTACTTCAATGATTTGACGTGATGACTGATCTGATCCAAAGTAGATCGTTGCCCCTACGGCCACGGCACCGAGGTTCCATGCATCGCGAACAGATCCAAACATGATCTGATCAGCTTTATTGGGATAGGTGAGGAGTTCATTGTGATTGATCTTGACAATGAACGGAATCTTGTGAGCATACTTCCGTGAAGCAAACCCTAACGTTCCGAACGTGGTGGCGACGCCGTTGCATCCACCTTCGATAGCCAGCTTGACAATATTTTCCGGGTCAAAGTACATCGGGTTCTTTGCGAACGATGCTCCGCCGCTGTGCTCGATGCCCTGGTCAATGGGAAGAATGGACAGATATCCCGTTCCACCAAGGCGGCCGGCGCCAAACAGTGCACCGAGGCTTCGCAGCACCTGTGGGTTGCGGTTGCTGGGCACGAAGATATCATCTATGAAATTGGGTCCTGGAGCATGAATTTGCGAGTTGGGTACAGTCTTGCTTTTGTAGGTTAAGAGCGCTTCTGCTTCATTTCCAAGCAGTTCGCGAACGTTTGTAGTTGCCATAGGTGTGATTGTAGAGGGAAGCAAATATAGGTCTGAAGGGTATGGATTCCAACTGAAAGAAAGGGTGCCAACGGGCATGAAAAAAGCCCAATTCACATCGGAATCGGGCTTTTTTTGTAGTTACTATCCTGAGATTACTTGTCCTGAACGGCCAATTTTTCCTTGATCCGGGCTGACTTGCCCTGACGGCCTTTCATGTAGTACAATTTGGCCCTTCTTACCTTACCGGCCTTGACAAACTCGATTTTGTCGATGCTCGGGCTCACAATAGGGAAAATGCGTTCTACGCCTACGCCGTTCGATACTTTACGAACAGAAAAGGATTCTCCGTTGGAGCCCTTACCCCTGCGGTACAGGACTACGCCCTGGAACTGCTGGATACGCTCCTTGTTTCCCTCGCTAATCTTGACGTGCACGTTGATGGTATCGCCAGCCTTGAAATCAGGGTGTGCTGAGCGCTTTCCTGCCAGCTCCTGTTCTGCAATCTTGATGAGATCGGCCATGTTGAGTTCGTTTTAAAAATGGACTGCAAATATAGGAAAGGGATGGCAGTCGGCAAGGGGGTAGTCAGAAATTGACTTCCTGCCGCTATTCCTCAGAAATGAGCCCTGGACGGCGTTTTTTCGTCCTTTCCAGGGCGCTTTCATGTCTCCAATCCTCGATTTTCGAGGGGTTCCCCGAAAG
>CAYMPU010000072.1:0-21636 GCA_964392375.1 uncultured Ohtaekwangia sp.
CCTTGCCCGCAGTCATCGCCCGACCCGGGATGCTCGTCTTCAGGAATTCGCTGAAGACCTCGGGAAAGAGGGTGACGACATTGATCTGCATCAGTCCAGCAATCCTTCCGGGATCCGTACCACCAGCTGACCGCTCTTTGCGTAGATTTTCCAGACGATTCGTTGTATGTTGTCGCCCGTCTCAAATTCCTTGTAATTGACATACTCGCCTTCAACCCGCTTAGGAATTTCAATGCGGTGCTTTTGCTCTTCCGAGGAGTGCGGCTGTGCGGCCACCGCTTTGGGTGGCTGCGGTCGCGGGAGTGTATACACTTGTTGCGTTATATCAATGGTTGCTGGCAATCCAATCACGGAAAGCATGTCGCCAAATGTGAAAAGGACATGCTCAACATCGTAAATGCCGCGATCATGCAATAGTGTTCGCCCCTGTCCCTGAATGCCGTATCGCCAAAGATGGCGCGGTCGTACCAAATTGGTGTCGAGGATTACCGGTTGCGATACCCGTTTGCCAGCAAAAACAAGATGCGCCCGGATTGTTCCAAAAAAGGGTCGAAAGACCAGACCATCCGCCTGGATAGTGATGGGTACCCAGCCAGCCTCGGCCTTTTGACCATCACCGAAACGCACCTGAATGTTCAGTCGTCTGGATTTCACCAACTGTCTGAAGTACACCCAAACAGCGAATGCGGAAACCAGGCTGATAACCAGGAGCCCGGCCAGCGTCCATTGAACCAGCTGGAGGAATAGCCGCATCACCAGCCAGAGTGTCGACTCATCATCTCCATACTCGCTGCGGAGCCAAACCGTCATGAGCCAGAAGCCTGCCAGCGACAGTAAAAGCGTCCACCGTATTCCGGCCCATTTTGACCAGTAGGAGGTATTGCGTAAGAAACCTGACAGTGTTACCGGGATCATTGTACTCAACCTACAAGAAAGTAAAATAATCCTTATAACGCCTGCCAGCGGAGAGAGTTTAATGGTTTTTTTGGACTAGGCAATCAAATCAATCCACTATTCAACTGATCCACATTCTCCAATTCTGAAAATTCCAAAATTCTGGTCCTATTTTTCCATGATCTTGAGATATTCCTCTGTCTCAATATCAAAGATGGACATCCTGTCGACCCAGATGTAGTCGGGATTGCCAAAGTCGGTATTGATAATGACACCGACAATCATGATGATGTAGCGGTAGTGTACCTCATCCTGTGGCAAGTTGTTCATAGCCTTCTCTACTTCACGGTGAACAAGCTTCGTCAGCGTTACCAAGGGTACTTTGGATTGCAGAATCTGCGCCTTGTGCTTTAGGGCGAGCTGCTCGATCATCTGTTCCTGATAGTCAGGCTCTCGGGGTGTAACACGATGAATCTGACCTTTCTGCAATTTGGTCAAAGCGGCGACAAGGGCTCCACAACAGGTAGTCGAATGTGTTTGCCCCTCGCGGTACAACATACCCCAACCTGCCGTTTGGGAGTATCCGATGTGCGGGCCTACCAACAAAAGTGCTGTGCCACTGTCGGGAACATGGTGAGCATAGGCGTTGATCCCCGTAAGTCCGGTGAATGGCAACCCGCCAAGGCCACCAAAATTAAACGGGCCTTTCACCATGCGCTCATTAAACGGACTCTTTGTGTTCAGCACATCATCCACGCAAGTAGATTGACCCAATAGAATACTCTCGGGTTTAATTTTGTGCACGGCATAAAGAAAGAACAGCAGGCTATCGGTGTATTCCTCAAAGGTAACGGCACCTGGAAACATGGTGCTGATTTCGGCCCGCAGCAACTTTTCCTTATCAACATGAAGGACTGGGGCCTCCGGCTTGCCCCGATCCGGAGCGCAGGCATTCACAATGAGCATAAGAAGGAGCAGAAAACCACATTGTAACCTGCTGAGTGGAATTGTTTTCATAGAAATCAAGATAATCGCCCATGAAGCTACTCATGTACAATAAGTACTGCTCATGACTTCGGTCAGTTTGAAACAGGACAAAAAGCAGATACACGAGTTATCGTCGAATCGGGGAAAAGAGTAGTAACAAAGGCATTCCTCCCTTTCAGATCATCCTGCTCCATTTTTCGGACAAAAAGGTTAATTTGTTGTCCTTATTACCCTACTATGGACATCACAGAATCCAGTAACCTTCTCCAAGCTGAGGAACCCAAGCATGCACTCTCCCCAGATTCCGTACGCTACCTGAACGAAACCAGAAAATGGGCTGCTTTCATAGCCATTATGCTATTCATTTTCACAGGATTGATGGTGCTCGTGGGCTTGGTTTTCGCCGCAGCTTTTTCTGCTTCGGAGGAATTGAAAACGGTCATGCCGTTCGGATCGTCATGGCTGGGTATCTTTTATGTGTTTCTGGGTGCCGTCTATCTCCTACCCGCAATCTACCTGTACAACTTTTCAACCCATGCCGCCAAGGGACTTCTGCAGGCCAACCAGAGTCACTTGACCCTCGCCTTTAAGAACTTGAAATCGCACTACAAATTTCTCGGCATCTTCTTAATTGTCATGTTGGGGCTCTATGCCATACTGTTCATCGGTATCATAACCCTCGGGCCCCTACTCAAGAGTTCAACACCCGGAGCCCTGTCTTGAATGTCGTCAACCCAGAATTAGCCATGCAAGCAAACTCCTTCTGGTTTTGTACCGTTGTTTTAATCGTTCTTTTCTCAGGATGCTCATCGCCTGATAAAAAGCAGGAACACCCCAACGTATTGTTCATTTCAGTCGACGATCTCAACGACTGGATTGAACCTCTTGGAGGAAATCCGCAAAGCAAGACGCCCAACCTACAGTCATTCAGCAAAGAGGCTGTAACGTTTAGCCGCGCCTATTGTGCCAGTCCGGGATGCAATCCTTCCCGGGGGGCTGTCATGACCGGACAACACACGTTCACCAGTGGACTATACTCCAACTATCAGGATTGGAGGAAGATTCCGATGCTCAGGCAATTGCCGACACTCAACCAGTATTTCCGCAGCAACGGGTACTTCACGGCCGGAGCCGGAAAAATCTATCACTATGCCCAGGTGGATACAGCCGGATGGGTCGATTACTTCCCTTCGAAGACCAAGCCTATGCCCGAAGACAGCTTCCCTGCTGTGCGCCCCGCAGGTATGCCAGCATTCCAGTATAGCTACAATATGTTTGACTGGTCACCGCTCGACATCAGGGATGAGGAAACCGGAGATTACCAAAGTGTCAACTACATCACGAATCAACTGAAACGCAAACATGACAAACCCTTCTTTCTCGCATGCGGCATATACCGCCCCCACCATCCATGGTATGTTCCGCGCAAATATTTTGACATGTTCCCCATGGAGAAAATTCAACTCCCTAAACTGAAGGAGGATGATACCACCGACTTGAGTGTCTTTGCCAGGAAAGAGCTTGTGGAGCGGGGCGGCAACTACCATAGTCACATCGTGGAGGCTGATCGTTGGAAGCAGGCCATTCAAGGCTACCTCGCATCCATTGCATTTGCTGATGCCATGGTCGGTCAGTTACTGAATGCCCTTCAGGAAAGCCCTTACGCGGAAAATACAATCGTCGTGCTTTGGTCGGATCACGGTTGGCAACTGGGCGAGAAAAATCATTGGCGCAAGTTCGCCCTTTGGGAAAATGTGAATCGAAGCGTACTGATGATCAAAGTCCCAAAAGGAAATGGTTCGATACCGGATGGTTCACGATCTGGCAGTACCGAGAGCATTGTATCCCTTCTTGACATTTACCCTACGCTAATCGAGCTGTGCGGCCTGCCTCCACGCAATGACCTCGACGGCAAACCGCTGACGGAGTTACTCACCGCGCCAGAAAGGCTTGTCGACAGACCTGTCATAACCACATACGATTATGGAAGCTATTCCGTCCGCTACCGGCAATGGCACTACATTCAGTACATCGAGGGCAGCAAAGAACTTTATGATCTGGTCAAAGATCCCGAAGAGTGGACCAATCTTGCGGATCAAACTTCCATGAAGGACACCATTGAAATGCTTGCCGCCTTTCTACCGGAAGATCCGGAAGAATTTCCTGAAGAGTCTCTAATCCCGTTGATGGACCATCACATTCTACCCATCAAGTCTAAAGCTCACTATGAAAGCAGTGAGCGAAAGGAATGGATGAAGCGTTTTGAGAACATTCCGTAATCAAAACAGAATTCCGCCAGGATCCCTTTGCTCTTTCAATCTTCTGCCTTCTCCTTCCCATTGATGTACTTGCACATCTTGGCAACATGGGCACTGAGCACATTCGCCATCCCATCGTACTGTCCAAAGACGCCTTTCGAATCTTTGAAGATAACCGGCGAGCTGTAGAAGGTTCTTGTTCCACAATAGAATTGGCCCAGATTTTTTGCATCGGGATCAGAACCTGCGTCGCGTCCTGGATTCGGGCCCAGCATCATCGTGACTACAGAATTAACACCATAATCGTCCTTGGTCTGCTTGAGCTTGCGGGTACAGATATACACCACGACCACGGCGTCTACGCCCAGGCCCTTCGCCAGTTCGAAGCCGAGGCTTGAGGTCAGCTTGCGGTTGGAGGAAAATATGCCACTCTGAAAATTGGAAATCATGGATTCATCGTCTCCTTCATTGGCTACAAAGAACTCACGGTAGCCTTTGCCATATGGCGATACTTTCAAGGTGGAAACAGAGGCCGTTGCAATCTCGGAGATGAAGCCTCCGGTAGCGTTTCGCTTGGTGATGGTCGTCTTCTCCTTCTTGGCAGACTCCTGGCTGAAGCCAAAGAAGAAATCGATCTTTTCATCCGTATCCAGGAATTCCGATGGCGTCAATAAGTCGATACCGTTATCCTTGAATGACTTCTTCAGGGTTTCAATGCTTTTGTCATAGAATCCGTCCACCTGACTTTGTCCTACCGCATCCGGTGTTCTCCAGACAGAGGCCGTTACGACAGAACTTTGCGCACCGCCAGTCGTTTTCCCTTTTCCCGGATCGTAGAGATAGTAGCTGATCAAGGCTACACGTTTTGGCTTGGGGTTAAGGAGGTCCATGTTGGCACTATAACCGGAGCCATTGGAGTTCCTCCCCTCGCCGGGAAAATCAAAGCGCACCTTGATCTTGGCGGGGTCTGATGTCTCTGTTGCAAATTCGGTTGGGTCGTTGTTCAGCCCTGTGGCTTTCAGGTCAGCGCCGTTGGCTACGAGTGCGTTGACAACTTCCTCATTGGGTGCTGGCTGACGGACAGCCCACATGAGTGGCGTCCACTTGTTATTGTCCGGAGCTTCCATGTCGGCTCCCTTATCTTTAAGCGCTTTGACGATATCATAGGCACTGCCCATGTTGAGAATATTCAGGTTGCGGTACCAATCGGGCACCTTCATTCCAGCCTGCTCGTAGTAAGGTATGTTGGTTTGCATATTGGCTGAACGGCGCTCAACTGGAATCCAGGTGAAGGCTACTTCGTGGATAATATTTCCACCGGTAATTGAATTCTTAAAGTCGGTTTTGGCCCCGGCATTCAGCAGAAGCTCAACGCACTCTTTGCAGTTTGTTCCGCCCACCGCATTTTGCAATGCAGAAAATTTGACCGATGTCGCCTCACCCATATTCTTAAGCTGATCTTCATAGGCCTTGACAAGGTATTTGTTGGCCTTTTTACCTTTCGCCTTCTCATCTTCCAGCGCTTTACGTACACCAGCAGCTAGATCCACTTTGACTTCAGCAATTTTATTGGGATCAGCTCCTGCCTTCAGCAACATCTTCATAACGTCAATGGAATAGTGCCTTGATGCGGCCACCAGCGATGGATAGTCACCGCCATTTGCATCCGCTCCTTTGCTCAATAGAAACTCTGTAATCTCTGGCGACAAGTAGGCCACGGAAAGCGGTGTCTGTCCAGCGGCATTTTTGTAGTTCACATTGGCACCGCCGTCGACCTGCTGCTTTACCGCCGATAGATCGCCACCGAGGGACGCTTTGATTAATGTGTCATTGTCTTGAGCAAGCAGGCCAAACGACAAAAACAGACAGAGTACCGTTACATTGGCTTTCATGACTTGGGGGTTTAGGGTGTATAGGGTTATTGAAGGTATCCCTTTTGAGTGAAAAACCATCCACAATGTGCATTGCCTTGAAAAGCCGCGCGGGCAAGCTGAATTGGGCCTTATTGAGATCAACGCTGGACGTTCTCTATTGGTAAACCTTCTGATTACCCTTAAGTTTGTCTACCTACTACAATCCACCCTCGAGCCATGAAACATTTACTTACCGTCACCTGCATTCTGATCAGTATTTCAGTAAATGCCCAAACCACGATGACGCCTGAACTTCTCTGGCAGTTGGGCAGAGTGTCGCCAATAGTTATCGCCAAAGACGGCAAGCAATTCATTTACTCGGTGAGCACCCCGAATGTCACAGAGAACAAAAGCTCAAGAAAGACCTTCTCCATCCCGCTGCAAGGAGGACCAGCGATTGAATTAGCCAGCTCAGGCGATTTACTCCCTGACAAGAATGTATCGCCAGATGGAAAGTATACACTCACCTCACGTGAGGTAAAGATCAACAAAGTCTACGGCAAGGATTTCTACCCTGAACTCGACAAGTCGAATGTCCAGATCTATGACGGTTTGAACTTTCGCCATTGGGATACCTGGGAAGACGGAGCCTTCGGACACGTCTTCGTTCACACGATCGTTAACGGCGTAACGGGTGAAGGCAAGGATATTATGCCCGGAGAACCTCACGACTGTCCACAAAAACCATTCGGTGGCGACGAGGACTACATATGGTCACCCGACAGCAAAAAGGTTATTTATGTAACCAAAAAGAAAGCGGGCACTGCCTACGCTACCAGCACCAACACTGACATCTACGAGTATGATGTAACCACGGGCAAGACAGTTAACCTCACCGAGGGCATGATGGGTTACGATACCAATCCGATGTATTCTTCATCCGGTGCGCTAGCCTGGCTAAGCATGAAGCGTGATGGATACGAATCGGATAAGTCCGATCTGGTAGTCCGCATGGGTACCTCGACGATCAACCTGACCGCAGGCTGGGATGAGTCGGTTCAATCGTATGCTTGGAGCGCTGATGGAAAGAAGATTTACTTCATTGCACCCATTGATGGTACGTTGCAATTATTTGAGGTAGACTACCCGGGTCTCACGAAGAAAGTACCTGTTGTGAAGCAAATCACGAAAGGTGAATTTGACATCTCGGCGATTGGTGGACAGGCAGGCAACACCATGATTGTAGCCCGAAACGACATGAATCACGCAACAGAACTGTACTCGGTTGATCTTACCACAGGACAGACAACTCAACTGACGCACGTTAACGACGCCCACTATGCCCGCATAGCGATGAGCAAAGTTGAAAAACGGATGGTGACGACCACCGACAACCAGCAGATGCTCGTCTATGTTGTCTACCCTCCCAACTTCGATGCGTCGAAGAAGTATCCCACGCTGTTGTATTGTCAGGGTGGCCCGCAATCGGCACTGACCCACTTCTATTCCTTTCGCTGGAACCTTCAGCTGATGGCCGCCAATGGGTACATCATCGTGGCGCCAAACCGCAGAGGAATGCCAGGCCATGGCGTAGCCTGGAATGAGAAGATCAGCAAAGACCACGGCGGACAGGTGATGGATGATTACCTCTCGGCGATTGATGCCGTGTCGAAAGAGACCTTCGTTGACAAGGCACGCCTTGGAGCCGTAGGTGCCAGTTACGGCGGATACTCCGTTTTCTACCTAGCGGGTATCCATAACAATCGCTTCAAAACCTTTATCGCTCACGACGGTATCTTCAATTTCAAGAGTATGTATGGAAGCACGGAAGAGGTGTTCTTCTCCCAATGGGAATACGGCGGACCATACTGGGAGAAAGGCAATGCCGCGGCACAGAAGTCGTACACAACGTTTGACCCCAGCAACCTGGTTGACAAGTGGAATGCACCCATCCTCATCTTTCACGGCGGACGGGATTACCGTGTGCCGGAGACGCAGGGATTTGAAGCTTTCACCGCCGCACAGTTGCGTGGGATCAAAAGTAAACTCGTCCACTTACCTACCGAAAATCATTGGGTCCTCACGGCTCAAAACGCCATCGTGTGGCAAAGGGAGTTCTATGCCTGGCTGAATGACACCTTGAAGTAATTAAGTCCTTTTATTTGAATCAAGAACTGTGAAACCGATTTCCATCCCCGGCGCCATCCCTCCTGTTGGCCACTATTCCACCGCCATCCTTAGCCATGGCTTTTGCTTTGTGTCGGGTATTCTCCCCATTGATCCCATGACCGGTAAGAAATACGCCGACGCCTCATTTGAGGATCAGACTGCGGTGGTATTGGATAACCTTGACAGTATACTCCAGTCGGCAGGAACCTCGCTTC
Source organism: uncultured Ohtaekwangia sp. (assembly GCA_964392375.1). Taxonomy (GTDB): domain Bacteria; phylum Bacteroidota; class Bacteroidia; order Cytophagales; family Cyclobacteriaceae; genus ELB16-189. The sequence goes on from CAYMPU010000072.1 coordinate 8,377, forward strand.
ACAAATTGGTCAAAGTCACTGTCTTTGTGAGCGACATCCGTCACTGGGAATCATTCAATAAGCTATACAAAGTCAAACTCGGCGACCACAAGCCGGTGCGCACGGTAGTTCCGACAACGACCTTACACTCAGGGTTTCTGATTGAGGTCGATGCGATTGCGGAAATCTAACCGCTAGGAATCAAACCCGTCCGGCAAGCACAGCATTACTTGAGCGGACTCGGGACGTAAGCCGATTCCTTCTCAAAGGGCATACGCATCGATTGAATGTCTACTTCTTCCAACAGCAGTGCCGTTGGAACGATGTAGGATGTGAGGCGACCGGAGTCACCAAATTGTTGCGGTGCACCGCCGGAGTTGTGTGCGGCATACTTCCCCGATGCGCCCAATATACGCTTGGCTGCACGTGCATTCCGATCATTGATCATCGCGTTGCGCACCAGGGTTTCCTTCCCATCGGAAACGCTGACCTTGTATACGGCTACCGGTCCCATACCCATCAGCGGTGATCCCTTAACAATGACTGCAAAATCAAGACCTTCCTTTTTCGCATGAGCTAGCAACTTTTCTCTGAGTGCCGCCTCCGTGTCATTGAATGCGAGGGTCACTTCAACAACACCAGGCCCTGATCCAAAACCATTCGCCGTTTGTGAAGGATGGGTGATGGTCCGGTTATTCATCAGGTTCTTCAACACACCCTTCTCTACCAACACAAGTTCTTCCGGTGGCACAATACCTTCATTGTCAATTTCAAAACTCCCAAGCAGATCAATTCCCTGATAGGTCTTCAATCGAGGCTTGGCTTTGATGGTAACGGACTCGTGAAGGATGGTACGGCCAATTTTCGAATCCATAGACGTTGTTTCTTCATCGAACTGGAACCGTCGCCGCGTGGATGGGATGTTGTCGGTTGCCATCAGGCCCTCTCTCCCGCTCAGGATGGTCCGCTCAAAAACATTGACCACCGATGGTCCCAAAAAGAGCACCGGTCCAGTATACATTTCCTGCAAACTGGATGCAGGGGTTTTGTCGTTGATGGCCTTGATCACACCTTCAATTTCACTCAACAACGCAGTCTCGGATGGCAGTTGATCCGGAGTGCGTGCCACATGCATCAATTGCTCGTACATGGGCAACCCTTGGGGATCGCGTCCTTCCACGATTACCATAAAAGCGGCCAATTGAAAAGGCACCTTAGCCACCGTACCCTCGCTGCTCACGAGATAGTTGTAGCCCTGGTTGAATGCAAGTACAACGGCAGATGAGGATACCTCGGGGTGCTTCAGAAAGGCTGCAGAGAGGTTTCTCAACCGGCTCTCCCACAACGGCTTGTCCATCGAATACGGCTTCAGTGGCGATTGAATGTTTACGGCCGCGCTCCTGGCGAACTCACGGTGAGGCACGTCCTTCAGCTCTTTGGCGTTTTCGCGCAGATAGTCCTGGTGCTTCTTGAATTTGCGCGCAGCCTCACGATACACGTTGTCCGTGATGGACCAAAACGAGCGCCGGATGCCCGCATAGTCGTCGTCAACGGGCACGCCCAAATCCATCGGCGAAGGACCGGTAGTCAGATCGTCTTCGAGACTTTCATCATTAAAGCCATAGTCGCCCACCAGCACCCGTGATGTAGATCGTCCTCGTCCCTGATGCGTTTCGGATTTTACAATGGAGCCCAGTGTAGCCATGATCACGTGCTCTTGCTCCTGGCGCACACCGTACATAATGAAGCACGGTTTTTCAAACCCTGGCGCCTGCAGTTCCGCCATACTTCTTTTCAATTCATCGTGCATGGCTTTCAACACAATGTCTTCCTGGGATTGGGCAGCACACAACACTACCGTCAGTGCCAGCGCGAATGTCAGGTTCAACGTTTTGGTTTTCATGGGCGCGCTGGTTAGTTGCCGGGTCTTTTCATCAAAGACTCTTCCACGTGAGTGGTTGTCTTCTTTTGTGTCTCAATGCGTTTCACAAACAACGAAGGTGAAATGGCCGTTACAGGCACGTTGCCTGATTCCGCGCCGCAGAAACCGGTAAAGGTCTCCGCAACGCCATCGGCGGCCTCAATCTCCGCGAACATGGATAAGGGCGTGCCAATGAGGTCAACACCCCGAACCAACTCATCGGGCCGACCATCAACATGGATGCGATAGACTTCCGTTGGAAATATGTTGAATGCATTCGGCATGTACCGCTGTGTATTCGTAAAGCCACCGACAACATCCATGAAGAGATACCCGTATTTCCTCTTTTGCTTCTTGCACTCGGCAATCGGCATCTTTCGTAGCTCGGGCATAGCTACGGCCTTTTCATTTTCAATGATCAGGTTCGACTGTCTGGAAACCGGCGAGGCACCGTAAGCGGCCCGACCATGGCCATTGGATTTTGTAAAATTTTCAATCGGAGTCCGCGACATTAGAAACGTTTCAAGCACGCCCCTGTTGACCACTTTTACGCGTTGGCCCTTTACACCCTCGTCATCAAAACGATAATGCCCGTTGAGTTCAACGCCATTGTATTGGGATAGTGTTGGATCGAATACAACGCTGAGAGAAGTAGGCAGGACCTGTTCGTTGATCTTGCCCTTAAACGTCTGACCATCGGTCTTGTCTTTGAGCCGATGGCCTTCCACGCGATGACCAAAGATCTCATGAAAAAAGACACCGGCGGCGCGCGCATGGAGAATGGCCGGACCCGTATAAGGTTCAGCCACCGGAGCGACACGCAACTTATTCAATTTCCCAATAAGGATGGCGATGTCTTTAAGGACAACCTCATCGGATGGGAGTCCTTTGGGATCAAAGGCAAAATACGAAAGGTGAAGCGGCACAATGTCGGCATCCGCTGCCCGCATTGAGCCACGAATGGTGAGGTAGGCATACGTTCTGTTCTGCGCAATACGGGTTCCCTCGGAAGAGACAATGTATCGTCGTTCCATGCCCACTTCAATGGAAGCCGTACCATCCACCATGTAGGGACTGTCATTGAAGGGAGCACTCAGTTTGCGCATCCGGGCATTCCACATGCCTTGATCAAACAGACTGGAAAATTCAGGCAATGCCGGATCAACGCTGACCGATGGTGTCTCCTTCGAAAAATCGCCTACAGGATTTGGTGTTGGTTTCTGCAAGCTCCGCTTGGATTTGTAGTTCTCCAGCGAGGTCTCATACGCAGATTGTGTCTGCTTCCATAGGGTATGCTGTATTGCTTCTGGCTTGTTATCGATCGGCAATTCCGTCATTCCACGCCGAAACATTCCAAACATATTGTCAAAGTCATCCTCCTGGTCCATCGGATGTGTGTCGTCGAAGGCATAATCGCCGACCCGTACATCGGCTGTAAGGATCCGGTTTCTGTTTGTGTCTGACTTCATCAGGCTCCCAAATGCAGACTCCACCTGTCCTATCCATAAGTCCGATACCGTATAGGCAATAAAGTATGGAGGCTGGGCGGCGGTCGCAAATCCGGCTACCTCCCGATTCAACTCAGTCTCTAAAACCTGAAGCAGCTGGTCCTGCGCACGCAAGTTGCCGGACAGAACAAACAAAAGTATGACAGTCATGATCGGGCGCATAGGCGATGGGTCTGGTCTTCTCCTGCTACTAATTAATCAATAAACTCCATTTTCGACACCAAGGTTCTGTAAAATACTTATCCGGGGCCAGTCACGACGGCTTTCAGAACAATTTACAACCTCAACAGGCTCACTACTTGATGCATTTGAACGGATGGAAACGCTGCTCCGGGAAAGGAATTTGCTATTTACTCAAACGTGAAACTAAAAAGGAACTAACCCCCTGCCTGTCGTCGACGGTTTACGTACGACACCAGGGCCGGCACGGCAATAATCACCCACACTACATTGATGAGGGTATTCGCAAAGGCCGAATAGTAGTACGAATACACAATCAGAAAAATGCCGCCGAACAGGTTGAGGAGCAGAAACATCAAAGATTTGGAGTCAAGCTTCTGATAACTATTCAATCCGTACGCAGCAATGACCATGACGGAGCCCGTCCAGCCGATGATGTCAATGAGGAGTTCCATTCTTTGAAACGTAGATGAACAATGCGTTTAGGTCCTTTAGACCGTAAGATAGGTGGAATGTATTAATCCGCTACATTTGGGCACTTAACCCGAATCCTCACGTTGAACCGCCTTCAAATAATCCTCGAGACAGAACGTCTTCAACTTCGTGAATTTGCACACGAGGATGCTCCCTTCATCATCGAATTACTCAATAGCCCGGGATGGTTGCAATATATCGGCGACCGTAATGTACGATCGCCTGAACAGGCGCTGGCGTATCTCGATAACGGTCCGATCAAGAGTTACGCCACAAACGGGTACGGACTTTGGATGGTAAGTTTAAAGAAACCGTCAACTTCTGTAGGCATGTGCGGCATTTTGAAACGTACCGAACTGTCAAATCCAGACATTGGTTACGCGCTACTACCTGCTTTCCATGGAAAAGGCTATGCCGACGAAATTGTCAGCGCGACGTTGCAGCATGCAAAAGAAGTTCTGAGTATACCGGTACTCTCAGCCATCGTGCAGCCGGATAACGCACGATCCATTCATCTGCTGAAAAAGAAGGGGTTTGTCTTTGATAGATTATTCTCGTTCTCCGGGAAAGATGAAATCCTGGAATTGTATCGGGAAGGTCTTTCGACAAGATGATCTTTGACGAGCCACTCATTGAAGTCCCGGATTGACAATCGGGTACAGACGGTCCGGGTAATCCGTAATCACAGCATCGACACTCAGATTAAGCACCTTTATCATGTCTTCCGTCTCATTTACCGTGTAGGTGGCTACACCAATATGCCGGGCATGCATCGCCTGGATGAACGACGGATTGAGAAACTTGTAGTACATCACCACCGAGTTAATACCATCCGGAATCCTGGGCTTTCCGAAATGAAAGCGTCGGTCCTGATACACCGGCGGGAAGTTAAGATAACCATAAAGCAATTGGTTGCACTTTATTTCAGGTGCCAGCCGCATCGCTTCCTCCAGGTAAGTGGGTTCAAAAGACTGCAGCTGTACCCAGCCTTCCGCGCCGTTGGAACGTATGATTTCAATTACTTTGGGTACAAGGCCTTCGTATACGCCTTCCCTTGGCCACTTCAATTCAACGAGTACAAATGCCCGACCACCAACCAATGTCAGCACATCGGCTAACGTTGGTACAGACTGTCCTTTGTAAATTTCACCAAACTTGATGCCGGCATCCAGCCGAAGAACAGCATCACTGTTCATCTCAATAAGTTCCCCGGTGCCGTTCGTCGTTCTGTCAACGCTCGCGTCATGCATCACAACCACCTGACCATCCATAGTGAGGTGGACATCAATCTCAAGTACGTTTGCATATTTCAGCCCTTCCGTCAGTGCTGCCCGTGTATTCTCTGGTGCCAGGCCAGCGGCTCCGCGGTGCCCAATGATGGCTGGCCTTGGGTCCCCTAACCTCGCATCAGCCGCACTGTACATCATGTACCGTATCATCGGAAACCCGAGCATGCCTGCGGCAAGAATAAGGATGCCGAGCAGCATCAAAAGCATAATCCTCGACTGAGAAAGCATTTTGGATTCAGCAAGAGATCATCCGCTAACAACTATTTCTTTGCCTTGGCCCACGCATCAGCCAGCTCCTTCGCACGCGCCTTCAGCCTGGATACAGCATCGGATGCTTGCGCCGTTGGCTTTGCATCAGCACTTTGCAGTAAGGTTACCATGTATAGCATCTTATGCTGCAGGCTTACTACCGACTCTTTCTCAAGGGCAGATTCTGCAATGCTGCCATATAGGAAATCGCCGCCGTCCGGATCACCATTGCCCCGGAGTGCCGCGAAGGCCTCTTTTTGTCCAGGCTTCCACTTCTTCTTGGGATCAGCCAACATGTTGTCCATGGCCTCCCGAATCGACTGAAGTTCGTGATAGCCATTGTAGGCCGCCATGGAAAGGTCCGTTTGCATCCGAACCTCACTGTCACTCAAAGTCACGCGGGGGTCCAAACGCACCACGATGGGCTTCTGCTGGACCTTACCATCGACGGTAAGCCGGACAGTATAGGTACCCGGATGAATATAAGGTCCCTGAGGTCCACTGGGTGTGTTATGATATACCGCAGCGATGGCGAAGCCCCTTTCCGCATTCCTTGGATCCGTATAACGCAGATCCCAATGGATTCGATGATGACCCGTCGTAACATTCACCTTTTGAGCCGGACGGAACCAATAGGTAGGATGACCAACACGGGTCGTGTCAATCTTCTCGGGCATATCTTTGCTGGAATAGGACCGCACCAACGCACCTTGACCATCAAGAATATCAACCTTCACATCCGCAGCAACCTTCCCAAGGAAATAATCAATGGCAACTCCGTCAGGTGGATTTTGGCCGGTAGGCTCCTCAGGAGGCAGCGGCGTATCCAGGAACATGTTGTAGCGCACACGGGTGGCCAGTGACGGCGTAAACAAGTGTGCTTCTGCCGTTGAAGCGATCGCCATTTCACGCAGCGGGCTGAAATCATCAAGAATCCAAATCGATCGACCATGTGTTCCAATTACAAGATCGTTCTCATGCACAACGAGATCCCGGATCGACGTCGCCGGCATATTCAGCCTCAATGAAAACCAGCGATCACCGTTGTCTGTTGAGCAATAGACTTCACGTTCTGTCCCTGCAAACAAAAGCCCGGGCTGCTTCACGTCTTCGCGCACGGCATTTACCGGACCGAACGAATGCATGCCATTTACAATTTCCTTCCACGTGGCACCACTGTCGCTGGTGCGATAGATATGCGGACGCTGATCATCCTTTCGCATGGCATTAACAGAAATGTACGCCGTCGCTTTGTCGAAGTGACCAGCATCGATCTGAGATATCTTGTCCCACGAAGCCAGCGAAGGTGGTGTTACATCCTTCCACGTTTTCCCACCATCGACCGTCAAATGAACGAGACCATCGTCGGTACCCGCCCAGATAATGTTCTTATCCAGAGGCGATGGTGCCACGCTGTAAATCACCGCGCGCTGCGGCATGGTTCTCATGGCATCTGTCTTGAAGTCTCCCACACTCGCCGGGACTTCCGGCTGTTTGCGTGTCAGGTCCGGGCTGATGATTTCCCAGGATTGTCCACCGTTGGTCGTGCTCCACAGTACGTTCGTACCAAAAAGCAATTGATCGGGATTTGAAGGGTTGAATAACAAGGGCAATGTGCGCAGCCCACGATACTTGCCCGAGCGCAAAGCTTCCGGTGCCACATTCTGCGACTGACCGGTCTTCTTGTTGAAACGAATAACACGGCTGCCATACACGATATCCGGATTCTTCGGATCAGGTGCCACATAAGCATACTCATCGGCACCGACGCCCATCCAATCACGAAAGGATATCTGCCCTCCCGGACCGCGGCTCATCACGCCGATAGCGCCACTCTCCTGCTGGCCACCGTAAACCATGTAGGGAAACTGATTGTCTGTGGATACGTGATACAATTGTGCTGTGGGCTGGTTATACCACGAGCTCCATGTCTTTCCACCATTTACCGTGATGGTTGCTCCCTGATCCGCAGCAAAGATCATGATGTCGGGGTGACGCGGGTTGATCCATATCCGGTGGTAATCGTCACCGCCAGGGGCACCTTTGATGGAGGTCCATGACTTGCCACCATCCGTTGATTTATACGACGCCACATTGGCGATGAACAAGACGTTCTGATTCGTGGGATGTATTTTGATCTCTGCGAAGTCGCTGCCTCTGCCCCACAGTCGCCCGTCACGGGTCACCAGCGCCCAATTCTCTCCGGCATCATCGCTGCGATAGATGCCACCATCCAGACGGGCATCGACCGTTGCATAGACGCGTTTGGAATTGTTTGGCGCAATGGCTATGCCAATACGACCCAGTCCTTGTGCTGCACCAGGCAAACCCTTCTCCAGTTTCTTCCACGTGGTACCGCCGTCGATGGATTTGTAGAGTCCACTGTTGGTTCCACTGAACGACGCATTCTCCCACGGCCCTTCCTGATGCTCCCACATATCGGCGAAAAGAACGGTAGGATTCGAAGGGTCAAACTCCACCTGAATACAGCCCGTGTGGTTGTTGATGTACAGAACCTTCTGCCACGTGCGTCCGCCGTCCTGGGAGCGGAATACGCCGCGCATTTCATTTGCACCATACGGATGGCCAAGCCCTGCAGCGAATACGATCTCCGGGTTTGTTGGGTGCACAACGACACGACCAATTTGTTGAACATCGTCCAATCCAATATGCGCCCACGTTTTTCCGCCATCGCTCGATTTGAACATGCCGTCGCCCACGGACAGGTCGGGACGATGAAGCCCCTCTCCTGTGCCGACGTAGATGATATTGGGATCACTTGGCGAGACGGCCACGTCACCGATGGACCCGGTCGAATTCTTGTCAAAGATCGGCTTCCAGGTTCGTCCATAGTCGTCGGTCTTCCAAACGCCACCATTGTTCACACCCATAAAGAACACATTGGGCTGGCTGGGTATGCCAACAGCGCCTACCGTACGTCCCGCGCGGAAAGGGCCGATCATGCGATAATGAAGGCCCTGAATTCTTTCGACGGTTGATTGTGCGAGAACCTGACCGGAGACGGCACACAAGAAAAATGAAAATGTTACGATTCGTTGGATCATTGGATGGGTGTATAGGTTAGAACCAAAATAGGAGAAATTATGATAGTCAGCAACCCCACAAACTGTCGGTTGACATCAGGCCTCACGACTAGCCCAATGGCTTCAGGTCATAAATGCTTCTCACCGATGAAAATTCAGCCTCCATATCCAGCTTAAGATCTTTCAGCATGCCCGTGCGCACGTCAAAGACCCAGCCGTGAATTTGGGGGTATCCCGTTTTGTACCACATGCGTTGCACGTGGTCTACCTTGATGATGTTGATGCACTGCTCTCTCACATTGAGTTCAACCAACCGGTCAAAGCGCTCGTGATCATCCTTGATACTGTCCAACGTTGCTTTGTGAAGTCTGTACACATCCCGCAGGGTTTGTAACCAGCTGTTGAGTTGACCCATATCACTGGGATTCATAGCCGCTTTCACTCCTCCGCACTCGTAATGGCCGCACACAATGATGTGCTTCACCTTGAGGAACTCAACTGCATATTGTATTACGGCATTGAGGTTCGGGTCGGTGGTCACCACCAGGTTGGCCACATTCCGGTGGATAAATACTTCACCCGGCTGCACGCCCATGAGATCTTCGGCCGTCACACGACTGTCGGAACAGCCGATATACAGATACTCCGGGTGCTGGCCCTTGGCAAGCTTGGTGAAATAGTCTGGGTCGAGAGAAAGTTTCTCAGTCACCCACTTCTGGTTGTTCTTAAAAATTGTTTCAAACATGCTGTCAGATGAGTATGCTGTTTTCCGGTTTCATGGGTGCAGGGATATTGCCCATATGGAACATTTCACGTAAGTCAATTTCAATGTTGCGGCTGATGGCGGTAATGGGAACATCATTGGCACTTCCCTCGAAAGGACTTTCTGTCGATTCACCAATCTTCTCCATGGTTGTGAATACCCAGGATGAAAGTGTACTGAAGGGCACAGAAAGCCAGATCATATGCGCTCCCAGTTTGTCAAACTCCTGAAGCATACCCAGAGGGACCAAAAGGATGAAAATACGGATGAAATACAAATTCAGCGTTGCATACTGACGAGGATATGGAAAGTTCTTGATGCGCTCCGATACTCCTTGCTGATTATAAAACTCGACAAGCATTTTCTCCAACTCCATGTGGCGGAAATCTTCAATAAGCCCCTGATCCAGGAGCCGCTTCAAGCTGGCCGATTGTATGGCAATAATCTGCGCCGCCTTGTTGGATGTAGCCATGACCTTGTCCAACTCCTCGACTGTCAGGTATCTTGCCAGTTCGACCTTGAGGTCGCCTCCATGTTCGGGTACGCTAAACCACTTTTCCCGATACTCCTGATTGTGTTTCTTGTAGATCGCTTCCCAGACTCTTGCCTCTCGAAGCTGAAACCTCAACGCGGTCAGCCAAGCAAAATGCCTCAGGATAAATTGCTCCTTTACCCGCTGAAGTTCTTCCTCAACCAGAGGACTGGACGCATGCTTGTTGGAAATGTAATCATTGATCATAATGCCAAATCCACGGCTTGCATTGACAATGGCACCCCAGGCCTTCCGGGCTTCCCACATGCGGTCATAGGAAGCATTGTTTTTGAAACCTACAACAAAGGCCACGGCAGTTCCCAACAATGCAATCGGTAGCCAGGGAACAGCAATCCAGTGCCATCCCAGTACAGTATAAGAAAAGGTTGGAACAGCAGCAACGATCACAAGGAGGTACAAATCTCGCCGCGTCCAGAGAATGACTTCTTTGAAACTAAAGTTTTTGCCTGCGTGCATATAGGGGTTTTCTTAGTTGCTGCCGTCGTCATGAACCGGGACACCAAACCAGTACCGACAATCCCAAATATTCACTATTGCTGCTTGAGAAGCAATTATCAAGTAACTTTGTCTAATGAAAAAGCGGTATTTCGTTATCGCCCTTATGACGGTCCTGTTGATTTCCATGATCGGTTTCTGGGGGCATCGGGACATTCCCCTCGACGTGCTTTCGGAAAAATACGCTAACCAACATTCCCGGTTTCTGGATATTGAGGGCATGCCGGTTCACATCCGAGCCGAGGGCAATGCGAATGATTCCATTCCCCTGCTTCTCTTGCACGGCACGGGTGCCAGTCTGCATACATGGGATGGCTGGGTGGAAGAAATGAAGACAGACAAACGGATCATCCGGATCGATCTCCCCGCATTTGGACTGACGGGACCCACTCCGAATGGAGTGTACACCATGGATATGTTTCGAAACGTTGTCATTCAGGTTCTCGATAGCCTCGGAATACATCGTGTGGACATCGCCGGAAACTCCCTGGGTGGGTATATCGCCTGGTACACGGCGTTGCATCATCCCGGGCGTGTGCGGAAACTGGTTCTTCTCGACGCCGTCGGCTATCCCATGAACAATAGCAGCAAACCGATTGCCTTCCGGCTGGCAGCCATTCCCGGAATCAATGCCATCTTCCGATTCATTACACCCCGCTTCATCGTGCGCAACAGCTTACGCGATCTGTATGCGGACAAAACTAAAGTCGATGAGGTTCTTGTTGACCGTTACTTCGAACTTTCTCTCCGACCAGGCAATCGTCAAGCCTTCTTGGATCGATCCCGGTCATTCGCTTTTGATTCATCCTACACGCAAATCCCAAGGATCACACAACCCACCCTTATCCTCTGGGGTAAAGAAGATTTCTTTGTCCCCGAATCCGTCGCCCACCAATTTCACCACGACCTCCCTAATGATACATTGATCATCATGCCCAACAACGGCCACATGCCCATGGAAGAATCACCCGCAGCGTCTGCACGCATTGCGCTTGATTTTCTGAAGAAGTAGATACTGGATGCTGGATACTGGATCCTTGAGGCTCTACTTCCCAATAACAGGTTGCGTCCAGGCCATCTCGAAGTCTCCCTCCTGATAGGGATTCGGCTTTTGCTTGGTTGAGGTGATCCTGGCTCTGACAAAGGCATAACTCCTGCTCACCTGAAAGCGCGCAGAACTACCAGAAAACTTCTGCAGTACCTTTGCTTCCTTTGCTCCCTTCTTCGCACCGATAAACTCGATCGTGTATTGCACTCCCGGCTCAGTCTTCACCACGATGTCGATCCAATTGCCTGAAAAATCCATTCGGTCCAGCGTTACCCCTGTGCTCGCGTAGAAATCACCGGCCTCCATGGCGTTGATCAAAGAGGCAGGATCCAGCGACTCCGCGCGTACCATCACCCAACCACGGCCAGCATTGCTGTAAGCGGCGCCAAACTGGTGGTAGTTGTGACTGTCGTCAGTGCCCAGTCCATACATCAACGGCTGGTTGCGCTGGCGGTATGCAATATTGATTTTATCCCACATGGCTTCCATGCCCAGATGAAGACTGTCACCATAGTTGTTCACCAAAGGATGGCCATTGTATACCTCAAAGAACTGTTCGCCACGCAGATCAATCATATCCTGAACAGACACGCTGTAGAAAAAATTGGGGTGGTTAATATGTGGAAACATTGGCACACCGGTGGCCTTGCGCTGCGCAAGTACGGCATCGACAGCATGTTGCATTACTTCAGCGATGGTCGAACCGCTTTGCTCGCCGATGACTGTCTGTATGTTCGTAGCATTGACATGCACATGCTTTTCGCGCTTTGGACCAAAACGTGAAGTGATCTCCTCCGATTTGAGAATGAGAAAGTCTTTGTCTTCAAACATGGGCCGGTATTCATCAAGCGTCTTGAGCCGGACCGTATAACGGCCGCTGTCATATCGGTAGTTTGCCCACTGTCCATATTTGGCGAGGTATGCCTGAACTCCATCTTCATAAAGCTTACTCTTCGTGATCCTCTTCCACTTCTCCCCCACAGCCAGGATATTGTGGTCGGAAAGCCCTACAAAGTGATACCCGTTGCTCTTGTACCACTCCATGATCATCTCCGGGAACTCATCGCCGTCGCTCCAGTATGAATGCGTGTGGAGATTGCCCTTGTACCAGGTCTTCGGCTTTTCCTGCGACCAGCTATTGAAAAAAATGACAACAAGTGATAACGTAATGAGGCTTCTTTTCATGGCGCGACGTAAGCTATTTTACTTGTATTTCTTGATACCCTTTATCGTATCCGGATTTGCGGGCATGATGCTCACGGCATAACCGCCGCCTTCCACAACCGGAATCTTCAGGGTCGTCTTGCTGGTGACAGCGAACTTCTCAACGGTGTACTGCATCGGGTTCTTGTCCCAATGGGCTGTGGGGCCATCACGGTAGATCGTTGCAATATAGGTTGTTCCGGCATCCAGAAAAGAAAGAGGAACCACAGAAGTACGCTTGTTCTCGTCGGTGATAGAACCGATGAACCAGCTCGCCTTGCCTTTGCCTTTGCGGGCCATGGTGATGTAGTCTCCAGGCTCAGCTTCGACAACCCTGGTATCATCCCAGTCAACATCCACATCCTTGATGAACTGAAAGGCGTCCATGTGCTCCTGATAGTGCTCAGGCAGGTCGGCAACCATCTGCAACGGACTATACATCGTGACGTACAAGGCAAGCTGTTTGGTCAGGGTAGTATGCGGTCCAAATCCCTTCTTGCCATACCGGTCAAGCTTGATCTGAAATATTCCGGGGGTATAGTCGATGGGGCCAC
>CAYMPU010000073.1:0-14831 GCA_964392375.1 uncultured Ohtaekwangia sp.
CAATAACGAATTGACCGTCGGCGAACTGCTTTCGTTCATTGTTTTCCTGGGCTTCATGGTAGCGCCCATCGTGCAGATGAGCAACATTGGCAGTCAGCTTACCGAAGCCTTCGCCGGGCTTGACCGTACCGAAGAACTCATGAACATGGCTCCGGAAGATGATGGCTCCGTTCGGACGGTCAAAATGGGTCTGATACGTGGTGACGTAGCCTTCAATGATGTTTCCTTTGGCTATGAGGAAGGCAAGGACGTACTCCGCAACATTTCGTTCGAGGCCCCTTCCGGCTCGGTGACGGCCCTTGTTGGCACATCCGGTTCGGGCAAGACGACCATTGCTGGATTAGCGGCGTCATTCCTTAATCCACAGAGCGGGAAAATCACTGTTGATGGTATTGACCTGGCGACAATATCCCTGGAGAGCTATCGAAGCCAGCTGGGTGTTGTTTTGCAAGATGATTTCCTCTTTGAGGGTACTATCCGTGAGAACATTCTATTCCCGCGGCCCAACGCAACAGAAGAGCAGCTGCAGCAGGCCGTCCATGCCGCTCACGTCGACGAATTTACCAGCCGGTTTGAACAGGGTCTGGATACGGTTATCGGCGAGCGGGGAGTGAAACTCTCTGGCGGGCAGCGTCAGCGCATCGCTATTGCCAGGGCTGTCCTGGCGAATCCCAGAATCCTGGTCCTCGATGAGGCCACCTCCAACCTCGACACAGAAAGCGAATCCTACATACAGGAATCCCTCCGCGGACTGATGCAGGGGCGGACGACGTTCGTAATCGCACACCGTCTGAGCACCATTCGCCAGGCAAACCAGATCCTGGTGGTTGAAGGCGGTCGCATCGTGGAACGGGGTACGCACGAAGTCCTGATTGAGAAGCGGGGTAGGTATTTCGAACTCTATACCTACCAGGCACGGATATAGAAAAAAAATGACGCCTTGACTTTTGGGGTTGTAATTGCATTGCTAAATTAATGCTCGAAACAACCCCAACCCAGATGAACTTCTCTGACCTGCTAAGCACCTTCCGTCAAGGGAAGGGTACGGCCAAGAGCCATATGAAGAACCTGATTGAGATGGCTGCGGCCGATGGCAATTTTGCCGATGTGGAATATTCCCTCCTCAAGTCCATCGCCAAGCGCAACAATATCTCGGAGTCTCAGCTTGACGCTATCCGCAAGAATCCCGGTGGTGTGCAATTTGAAGTACCTACGGACAGCGCTGAGAGGTTCAACCAGCTCTATGACCTCGTTCACATGATGGCCATCGATGCATCTGTCCATGACGAGGAGCGCAAACTGTCAAATCTCTTTGCCATCAAGTTTGGCTATCCGAAGAACAAGGTTGAAGAACTCGTGAGCGTCATCCATGCCAACATCAAAAACCAGCAACCCCCACAGGAGACCCTGAAGAGGGTGCAGATGCTTATCCAGTAGGGCTGTTTTGCCCCACATCCTGTAATTTGCGTCCATGTCCATGGACCTGCCTGTACTGGAAGTCGTGCCACTTCTGAAAGAGAAGTTGCGCGCGAATCCCGTGGTCATCCTGCAGGCACCGCCCGGAGCGGGAAAGTCAACTGGCGTGCCGATTGAGCTTCTCGATGAACCTTGGCTCACCGGCAAGAAGATGGTGATGATGGAGCCACGGAGGCTGGCTGCCAAATCCGTCGCGAGCCGCATGGCACAGGTCCGCGACGAGAAGGTCGGCAGCACGGTCGGGTACCGCATCCGCTTTGAATCCAACACCGGTCCCGATACACGTATTGAAGTGGTGACCGAAGGCATCCTTACACGGATGATCCAAACCGACAGCAACCTCGAGGAGGTTGGCTTGCTCATCTTCGATGAATTTCACGAACGCAGCCTTCAGGCAGATCTTGCACTCGCCCTGAGCTTACAAGTACAATCCATTTTGCGAAGCGACCTTCGCATCCTCATTATGTCGGCTACCCTGGATGCAGCAGCATTGTCATCTGTATTGGGTGGCGCCCCGGTAGTGACCTCGGAGGGGCGACAGTACCCGGTGAATATTCACTACGCTCCACAAGATTCAGACAAACCACTGGCAGTGCGCATGGCCGTAGCCATACGGAAGGCACTACGGGATGAAGAGGGGGATATTCTTGCCTTCCTTCCCGGCGCAGGCGAGATCCAGCGGACGTTGCAACTGCTTAACGAAGAGCCTGTAGCCGCCGTTGTTGTGCCCTTGTTCGGTGACCTGCCGTTTCGCGAGCAGCAGGAAGCTATTCTTCCCAGGAAGGACGGACAGCGAAAGATTGTGCTGGCAACGTCCATCGCTGAAACCTCGCTGACCATTGAAGGGATCAAAGTTGTGATCGACGGCGGGCAATCCCGCGTACCTCGCTTTGATCCTCGCAGCGGACTCACGCGGCTCGACACCACCCGTGTCACGAAGGATGCGGCCGATCAGCGTGCCGGCCGTGCCGGTCGACTTGGTCCTGGTATTTGTTATCGTTTGTGGACGGAAGGTGTACAGCGCAATCTTGTTCCGCAGCGCAAACCGGAAATACTTGAAGCTGATCTGGCACCTGTCGTTCTCGAATTACGACAGTGGGGCACAACCGATCCCACGGACCTCGTCTGGATGACGCCACCACCCGCCGGTGCAGTGAGTCAGGCCATTGACCTGCTCAAGCAGCTTGATGCCATCGATGATGTAGGCATCACGGCTCGTGGCAAGGAGATGGTGCGCTTCCCAACACATCCGCGCATTGCGCATATGCTCAGCCTTGCGGGGCATACACCGGCAGGCAAGGCACTCGCCTGTGATGTGGCCGCAGTCCTGGAAGAACGCGATCCTCTGGGAAAGGATTCCGGTGCTGATCTCACGTTGCGTATTGAGGCACTTCGCCGCTGGCGGTCGGGTGAACGCGTTGCCGCTGACCGTTCCGGGCTGGAACGCATCGAACGGCTGGCAGCGCACTGGCGCCGGTTCCTCCGGGTAGACGCCGACAATCAACTGCCCATGGACTACGCTGTCGGGCGATTGCTGGTCGCTGCGTACCCGGAGCGCATTGCCCGGCAAAACAACAAGCAAAGTGAATACTACACCCTCACCAACGGTCTCGTTGTTAAACTCCCGCCTCACGATCCATTGATCTATCAAACATGGATATGCGCTGCTCAGCTGGATTCCGGAAAGGGCGAAGGGAAGATTTATCTCGCCGCACCGGTCATGGCTGATGACCTCACAGCACTCGCCAAAGAGCATGTATCCATTACTTGGGATGCGGTCGGTGGACGTCTCGCCGGTGCCACCGAGCGACGCATCGGCAATGTGATTCTCAATACAAGACCGCTGGCATCAATCGCTGATGAGGAGGCTATTCCGGTTATTTGCAGTCACGTGCAGGATAGAGGACTTTCTATTTTGGACTGGGGAGAAACGGAGACCGATATCCAGTCCCGTATCCTCAGTCTTCGCGCGTGGAGGCCCGATGACGGATGGCCTGACGTTACTACAGCTCGCCTGTTGGAAACGGTCGGGGAGTGGTTGTCGCCCTACCTGAACGGTGTGCGCCGTGAAAGTGAGCTGAAGAAATTAGATAAGGCTGCCATGCTGCGCGGACTGCTTTCATGGGAACTGCAAAGGAAACTCGATGACCTTGCTCCCGCAAAAATAGAGGTACCTACGGGCTCCATGATCCGGCTTCGCTACTTTGACGAAGGCGCCTCACCGGTCCTTGAAGTGCGGTTGCAGGAATTGTTTGGACTTGCGGATACGCCAACGGTGAATGATGGAAAAATAAAAGTCATTCTGCACCTGTTGTCGCCGGGCTACAAGCCGGTGCAAGTAACGCAGGACCTCCGCAGTTTCTGGGAGACGACCTATCATGAGGTGCGCAAGGAACTTCGCCGCCGGTATCCAAAGCATTCCTGGCCTGAGGATCCTTGGACGGCAGAGCCGGTAAGGGGAGCCAAACGACGGAAGCCGAACTAGTTCGTTAGCCACTTTTACATTCTACATTCTACATTTATCATTTTACATTTTTCGGGTTTGGCCACGGGTAGACTGAAATGTAAAATGCAGAATAGCCAATGTAAAATGTAAAGGTTCAGTTCGCCGCCACTTTTGCATTCTACATTTATCATTATACATTTTTCGGCTTTGTCTAGGTGGGCTGGAATGTAAAATGCAAAATAAACAATGTAAAATGTAAAAGGATCGAGCTATCCAAGGCGGTCAGTATACATTCGGATATAGTCTTCCAATTGCTTGCGCCGGTATTGCATGATAAACCGCGGGTGTGCAAGCGGAGTGATTTCGCCAAACCATTTGTGTTCTTCATTGAGTTCGGCGAGGAATGTGTAGTTCTTGCCTTCACCGATACAATAGCATCGCATCGTATCCACACCCATGTCCACCAGCTGCTGGATGCACGATACGGCGAAAGGACGAACAGCGGTCTGTAGCTTTTTATCGTCGTAATAGTTGATGTTCTTGCCTTCGCGCGTAAAGCCCAGCGGAGATACCGCTGAAATGAAATACCGGCTGTAAAACAATTTTGGTCCACCATACGCTTCAATCATCCTGTAGATGAAGTCAGCGGAAAGCTCAGGCTTCTTCGCCAGGGTATTGGCGAAGCCGCAGTTGGTCTGGAGCCGGATCGGGTCTGTGAACGATATACCGGTGGTGCCTGATCCAAATCTCCCTGGATTAATGCCAAGCATCAAGATGCGGGGATGGGTGTCATGGTAGTACTTCCTGTAAAATGCACGGATAAGGGGTGACACTGCAGCATCGCGGTATGGATTCATGACCGTAACGCCCTTCGGCATCTTCGGCGGCTTGAGGTCGTTGTAAAACTGAAGTATGGCTTCCGATACTTTCATGTCACTGTTCAAACGCGCTGCGGTAGAAATCTCCCTTTTGAACATAATCCAGCAACTCAACATAAAAAGGATGACTACCCAGCGTAGCGCTGTCGCCGACCATGATCAGCTTCTTCCTCGCTCGGGTCATGGCCACATTCGTGCGGCGTATGTCGCCAAGAAAGCCTACCTCGGCTTTGTCGTTGCTGCGCACGAAGCTGATGGCGATCACGTCGCGCTCCTGACCCTGGAAAGCATCCACGGTATTGATCGTGACAAGTTTATGCAATGGCTCCAGATGCGATGATGTCTCAGCAAGTTTGTGGAGCAAATCGACCTGTGAGCGGTAAGGCGTGATGATACCCATGGTGATGCCCTCTTCCATCCAGGTTTCCTGACCGATATCATCGATCAGTTTTTCTACGAGCCGAATGAGCAGCTGGGCCTCCTGCTCGTTGAAACGGCTGAGGGTTTCGGGATCTTGCGACTCAGTATATCCGCACCCGGCGGTATCGACAAATTCAATCGGCGGCTGGTGGGGGCGGAGAAGGCCGGTAGCTACAGATTCATGCGCAATCAGTGCACCTTTATAGAAGTAATCCGATGAGAACTTCATGATCGCCTCGTTCATGCGGTACTGCACCTGAAGCATGCTCGCTTTGGAAGGGTGGCGGGAGATTCCTTTTTCAAAGAGTGTAACCGCAAGTCCTGCGCGGGCAGCTTCGTTGGACTTGATCGTCGGTGGCAGTTGCTGGTGGTCGCCGGCAAAGATGACACGCTCAGAGCGGAGAATAGGAATCCAGCATGCGGGCTCCAGTGCCTGGCCAGCTTCATCGATGAAAGCCGATTTGTACTTCCTTCCACGTAGCACGTGATGCGACGATCCTACCAAGGTGCAGCAGATGACATCGCTCTTCTGGAGCAGATCGTTGATAATATGAAACTCCAGCAGGTCAGCGTCGGCTTTCAATGCCTTGGACTCTTGTAACATCATACGCCGCTGTTCTTTCTCTGCCCATCCGTAGTTGCGTTTGAATTTTAATGCAGATGCTTTGAGATGCTCCATCTTCTTGCGAAGGGCACGGAGCTCGGCATAGTGGATATGTTGTGAGATTCTGGCATCGAGCGTCTTGCTTAGTGCTTGTTCAGTTACACGAGCAGGATGTCCAATGCGAATGACGTTGAGTCCCTGATCGCTGAGCTTCTCGGCGAGTAGATCTACCGCCGCATTGCTAGGCGCTGTCACCAGTACCTGGCCTTCGCGTTTTACGGTTTCTACAATAGCCCCAACAATGGTTGTAGTCTTACCTGTGCCCGGAGGGCCGTGGATGAAGGCGACGTCGGTCGTACTTAACACGGTGCGCAAGGCTGCCTCTTGACTGCTATTCAAGAACGTTGGTGCCGGTTGCCCGTGGTCGGTTGCCGGTGTGCTGGGAATTGCTGTTCCCAAGAGGATTTCACGAAGGGTGGCAACGCGGTTGTTGTCGGCTTTGATGACTTCTTTGAGTCCATGTTCCATCTCGCGGTAGGTCATTTCGTCGAACATCACGTCGATGCCCAGTTGGCCATCGTCGATCCAGTCGGGGAGTTCATCGCCCTGGAGTGTGACGACCATGGTGTTGTCGCGGACGTAATTGATAACGCCGTTGGTGTGCTCTTTTTCTGGCTTGCCCGACGCATTGGAGAACACACTTACCGACTTTCCGGCTGAGAAGGCATGGGGTTGCTCGAGGTGATTGGTACGCTCGACTTCGATGACGAGTCGCTCACCGGTGCCGATGTAGTCGCTTTTGAGCCGGACGGGATACCAAGTGGTGCCTTCCTGTGTGCGCTGGTGGAGGGAGCGGAGGAGGACCTTCTGCCGGTAGTATTCCAGGTCGGCCTGGCGCTCCATGCGGAGGAGTTCAAGGGAATGCTTAAGACTCTCGATCGATGACATGGGCGGCGCAAGATACAGGGATACGATGGGTTTGGCGATAGTGCTGGGATAGGTTTCCTTCTAAAATAACAGCAGGCCAGCCATGCCTTTTAGGCCGAATTTCCTACATTTACCTACTACCAAACAGACCCTAATCAATACCTATTATGAAAAAAATACTCGTTCCTACCGACTTTTCTAAAGAAGCTGGTATCGCCACCGACCTCGGATTTGATATCGCCAAGAAATCCGGTGCCGACCTCGTTCTCTTTCACGTTGTCGAGGAAGGCTCATCGACGAGCAGTTCATTTAACGTAGAAGGTCAGATTGCTGAATCAGGTACCGGTATCGACCGGCTCTTCATGATCAAGCTAATTGAGAAGTCCAAGAAGCAGCTGCAGAAGGCAGTCAGTGATCCCCGGTACTCTACCGTGAACGTAGAAGGGCTAATGCGAGTAGGTAATCCCTACCATGGGATGCGGACCATTATCGCCGAGCAGAAGGCTGATCTGGTGATCATGGGTACAGCAGGAAGAACCGGCGTTGAAGGCATGGTGATCGGTTCCAACACCGAGAAGATCATTCGCACGTCGCATTGTCCGGTGCTTACGGTACAGAAGAAGCCGGCGACCTCCGACTTCAAGAATATCGTTTTTGCGACATCCATGTCCACCAACGAGGAAGTATTCGCCAAGATCATCAAGCGCACCCAGCAAATCTATAATTCAACCATTCACCTGGTGCGCATCAACACACCCGGTGACTTCCAGCGCGACTATATCGTGAAAGGGTACATGGAGAAGTTCGCCAAGAAGCTCCAGCTCAAGAATTTCACATTGAATATCTTCAACGATCTTTCTGTCGAGGAAGGTGTCATCCGCTATGCCGATATCATCAACGCCGACATGATCGCCATGGCAACCCACGGAAGGTCGGGATTTGCTCACGTCATTGCCGGTAGTGTTGCTGAGGAAGTGGCCAGCCACGCCTCGCGTCCCGTGCTTACGTTTGTTGTGAAGCGTTAAGGCGTATCTACTGCATGTGAAGCCGCGTTATCTATGATAGCGCGGCTTCTTTTTTGATCTTGCAGTTTCCGTCTAACTTTGAACGACCGGTGAAAGACTACTATCAAATTCTTCGCATCAGCAGGCAGGCGAGCAGCCATGAGATCAAGCGTGCCTACCGTCAGCTTGCCGTTCTTTTTCATCCTGACAAGAACAAATCGAAGGAGGCCATTCGTCTCTTCCAGGAAATTAACGAAGCCCACGAAGTCCTTTCCGACGCGCTGAAAAGGGCAACGTATGACGCCATCATCAGTGGTTCGCATCAGACCCAAGATAGCCCACAGCAGACCTGGCACCGTGACCCTGCTTACCGTAGAAGGCAGCAAGGCTATCAGCCGCCGAAGCAAGGTCCATCGGAAACACTGCTAATGATGCTGCACATGCTTCGGTTTCTCCGCACAGCATCCTTGATTGGTATCATGTGGTGTGCGGTGCTCGTAATTGACTACTGGCTGCCGTTCCGTATCAGCAAAGAGCATGCGCTCCCGGACGGTAATCGCCAGCGCTCATGGCAACTACGCCGTCAACCGGATGTGCTGGTGACAGAAAAGGGGCATCAGTTTCCCATTCCCAATGGGGCCGTGCAATTTTTTCCTACGGGCTCTGAAGTTGAAGTTGTTTCATCGCGGATGCTCAACCTCCTCGTGAGGGTTGAAGCCCAGGATGACCGCTACATCATCGACAGTCTGGCGACCATCTACTCCAACTTCATGATTGTGCCCATTATTCTATTTCTGGTGTCTGCCGCTGGATTGCTGGTGAAGCAAGGGATCGAATTTCGTTTCAACATCCTGATCGCCATCGGCATACTGCTCGGATTCAATTTTATATTTTTGCTGTTCTCTATATTGTAGCGCTTATGAAAAAGAACGACTGGAAAAAACGTGAAGGTGTTGTATACTCCACCAGCAGCGATTTCGCGTACCAGCAGGCGGGTTCTTCAGAAGAGGCTACTTTGGAGCCTGACAAGCAGCAGCTCAAAGTTCATCTTGACCGCTCCAACCGCGCCGGCAAGACAGTCACCGTTATTGCTGGGTTTGTGGGTACCTCCAAAGACCTGGACACGCTTTGCAAGACGCTCAAGACGAAATGTGGAACAGGCGGCTCTGTCAAGAATGGTGAAATCCTGATCCAGGGGGAGATGAGGGAAAAAATAATTCAGGCTTTGGAGAAGGAAGGATACAAGCCCAAGCGCGTAGGTGGCTGACTTAGCACCGTTTACTGTTTACCGCTCACCGTTCACTGCCTTCACACTACTCACTCTTCAGCGTATCAGCAGGATTTAGACTGGACACCTTCCATGTCAGGTAGGCAAGCGTTGCCCAGGCGAACAGGAGTAGGCCCAGCCCCGTGCCGACGAAGAGCATAGGATTGATCTCGATGCGCAGAATAAAGTTCTGAAGCCATTGGCTCATCGTCCACCACACGAGTGGAACAGCAAGTGCCACGGCAATGAGAATCATCCGGCTGAACGAGCCAATCAGTAAGATCATGAGGTTCATCCGGGTGGCGCCAAGCACTTTGCGGACGCTCACCTCCTTGGTCTTCTGACGGAAGGTGAGCGCGGCAATGCCGAGGAGTCCGAAGCAGGCGATGGACACGGCAATGACGGAGAAGGCCGTCAATACGCCAGCCATATTCTGTTCTTCGGCGTACTGTTGCTGAAGATCTGCGCGCAGGAAGGAATAGTCGAACGCGAATTCGGGATCTACGGTCCGCCAGGTGCTTTCAATGCCTTTTATTGATTCGTTGAAATTGCGGGTATCCACATTCAGGACAGCATAGTTATACGATGACGATAGCCGGAATAGCAGCGGATCAACAGCCCGGTGCAAGGACTGGAAATGAAAGTTTTTAGCAACGCCGATGATGGTTCCACGGATGGGTCCGGAGTCGTGGTCCCAGATCATCTCCTTGCCTACCGCATCATCGCCGTACAGATTGCGGGCCAGGGTTTCGTTGATGATGAAGGATTCGCGGTCGGCGGGATTTTCCCTGGAGAACGGACGCCCTGAGGCGAGCGGAATGCCCATCACATCGAGGAAGTCATAGTCGATGAGAGCTTCTGATGTTGAAATACGGTTGGTTGGATTTTCCGGGGCGAAGACGCTGTTCTGATTGAATGACTTTCCCGGAATGTTTGATGCGGCGGAAACGGATTGCACGCCCGGGACCTTCAAGAGCTCGTTTCGCAGCTCATTTATTTTTGGATTCACGGCGTCGCGATTCTTGATTGGAATGACCAGCACCTCATCCTGCTGGAAACCCAATTCCTGTGTCTGGATGAAATTCAATTGCTGGTAGATGATCAGGCTGGCCGAGAGCAGGACCATGGAGGCAAAAAACTGAAACACGGTGAAGAACGACTTCATGCCAGCGCGTTGGTGGGGGACCAATCCGCCCTTCAGGATCTTTCCAGGCTGGATGCCGGACAAGTAGAGGGATGGAAAAATACCGGCAACAATGCCCGTCAGGAGACCCAGCCCACCGAGCAGCAAGAAGAAGGAGGGATAGTCCAGTGAAAATGGCTTGCCCGAGATGATGGCAATCCACGGTGCACCTAGTTCGATGAGTGTTCCTGCCACGATCGCAGCGATGAGACTGATCAGGACCGATTCTCCCGTAAACTGAAAGGCTAGTTGGAACCGACTTGCACCAAGTGATTTGCGTACGCCGATTTCGCGGAGGCGTTCGGTGGACTGGGCCGTTGTAAGATTGATGAAATTGATGCAGCCGATAATCAGAATGAGGAGGGCTGCGGCAGACATGATGTAGATGTACTCGATGTATCCGTTGGGCTCAAGTTCCCAGCGTATGTGCGAATGAAGGTGAATGTCGGTGATGGGTTGCAGCCGCAGACTAAAGTTTTTGGCGATAGCGGCATCGAACTCTTCGTCAGAGACCTCAATGTACTTTCGTAACCATGCCATCATTCGAGACTCCAGCGCTTTTGGATCGGCACCGGGTTTGAGACGAACGTAGTTGTAGTGGCCAAAGTCAGCCCACGTAAAGTAGTTGCTTTCCGGATCTTCAAGGGATTTCTCGCGGAGGTAGCTCACGAGAAAATCAGCTTTGAAGTGGGATGTGGGAGGGAAGTCCTCATAAACGCCAACCACCTCAATCAGATTATTTTCACTGTTGACGGCCAGCTGCTTGCCAATGGGGTTTTGGTCACCGAAATACTTTTTGGCCATGGAAGACGACATCAAAATACCGCCGGTGTGCTTAAGAGCCGTTTTGGGATTGCCGTGGATGAACGGCACAGTGAAGACATCAAAGAAGGTAGTGTCTACCGCGATGACATTCGATTCGTCATAGCGTATGTCCTTCTCAAGGTTGCGGAAAGAGAATGTTTCCCTTGTTAACCCCACACCCCAAAGCGGAGACAGCGTGACAGCACTTTCTACTTCCTCGAAATCGGCGACCATGGCCTGTGCCAGTGGATGCGGCGTTCGTGTTTGCGGATTATCGGTCGACCAAATAACACGGTAAATGTCAGAGGCATGCTCGTGATGCCGGTCGTACGACAGCTCACTGCGGACGTAATTGATGATCAGAAATACACACGCTAACCCAAAGGCCAGTCCCAGGACATTGATGAGAGAATAGACCTTGTTCTTGGCCAGGTTTCGAAATGCCGTGGTGAAGTAATTGGTGAGCATAGGGTTTATCTGGCTTGGGTATACTCAATACTCGTACCAACTGGAATAATCCCTAAGAAGCTCCATTTTTTCGTATTTGACTGTTCGCTGGTGGTATTGCCTGTCCGAAAGCGGTCAGAGTGCTCAGGTTGGTTTTGCCTGGGTGCGTTACCCAAGGAATATATTTTTGGAGCGATTTAAGGCGTCACGATCAAATCGCCAATCATGTAATGAGCTTGGGCACTCGAGGGAAAAAGGTGAAATTTGCATGATCATTCACTGGAATAGTCGCTTTTTCAGCTTTATTCTGGCCTTGAAGTACGGCCCTGTTTTTGATTAAATGAATGCGTAACGTGAATACTACCTTGAAAACGAACGTCTTTTCTTTCCGGTTGGCTCTAGTGCTGATGGTTTGTTCCCTATACTCGGCTACAGCCCAGCAGTTGATCGTGCGCCCCTATTTGCAGCCGGGTAATGCGCCTACGTTATCCAAGGAACAAAAGGTGGTGATCTGGCAAACCGACAGTGTACCCGGCACCTACAAGGTAGAGTTTGCAAAAGGCTCAACCCTGGACGGTGTTGCCAAGCCCGGCGTAGCGAAAGTCGCTGTCGAGGCACTGGTGTTTTTTGGTCGCACGTCGTACCTCTACCGTGCCCCACTCACGGGCCTGGAATTCGATGCTGAGTATACCTACCGGATCAGTCTCGGAGATAAGGTTATTGCCAACACGACGTTTGCAACACGCACAAAGAAAGCAGCCACGAAATTTGTTGCCTTTGGCGACTGTGGTACAGCCTCGCCGCAGCAGGCAGCCGTTGCTTATCAGATATATCAACAGAAGCCGCAGTTTGTGCTGGCTACCGGTGACCTGGCGTACAATAACGGACTGGAACGCGAATTCCGTGCGCGGTTTTTTCCAGCCTATACCAATCCCGAACCGTCACTCGAGCGGGGGGCGCCGCTCATGCAGTCAATACCTTTCTATATGTTCGTCGGCAACCACGATGTTTATGGTTCAGACCTGCAGAAATTTCCTGACGGGCTCGCGTACTTTTACTACAGCGATGTGCCTACGAATGCACCCTATGCGCAGCTCACCACGGAAGTTACCGGACCTGCCGACAGGGTAAAAGCTTTCAAGAAGGCGACAGATGGCCGCTTCCCGAAGATCACTAACTACTCGTTCGACTACGGCAATGTGCATTTCACGGTGCTCGATGCCAACACGTATGTCAATCCTCTTGACCTTGGTCTGGTCGAATGGATGAAGCGCGACATTGGCTCAAGTAAAGCCGACTGGAAGATTGTGGCCTTCCATCATCCCGGTTTCAATTCCAGTAAGGCGCACTATGACTACCAGCAGATGCGGCTGTTGTCACCGCTGTTCGAGGAATTGGGCGTCGATATGGTGATCAACAGTCACGTGCACAACTACCAGCGCTCCGTGCCAATGAAATTTGCGCCCAAAATAGCCGAGTCGGGTGACCATTATGTTGTTACCAAAGAGGGTCGTGTCGATGGCAAGTTTACACTCGATGATAAATTTGACGGTGTTGCCAATACGAAGGCCAATGGCATCATCTATATCGTCAGCGGTGCCGGCGGTGCCGGACTCTACGATGCGCCCATCACCGGCAATCCCGAGCTCTGGAAACACGACAATCCTGAGAACTGGGTTCCCTTCACCGTAAAGCTGATTTCTGATGTCCACTCATTCACGATGGTGGAGACGAACGGAAAGACCTTAGTCCTGAAGCAGATCAATGCGACAGGGGAGACGTTGGATGAGATTAAGATGACGAAGTAGGCGCGTTTACTGTTCACCGTTCACCGTTTACTGTTCACCCCGGAACATGTCTGGGGCAAGCCGATAATCGTTCACCGCTTACCGCTTACCGCCCCTACCTCCAACCGATTCCCTTCCGGGTCCAGGGTCTCAAACTCATAATATCCATCTCCTGTAGTGCGTGGTCCTCGCAGGATGGTGTACCCATCGGCGGCTAGCTGTTTGGCTTTTGCGTCCACGGCTTCTTTCGAGGGGACTCCAAAGGAAATATGAATGATGCCCTTGTGCTGCCGCTCGATGGTATCATTGGTATTATCAGGTATGCCAGGCATTGACATGAGTTCGAGCCTTGCGCCTGAGGCGAAGGAAAGAAAGTAGCTTTCGAAGCCTGTCGCTGGATTTTTGTATTTCTCATTCGGCTGAGCATCAAAATGCCGAACATAATAATCTTTCAGATTTTCCAGACTATTTGTCCATATGGCGACGTGTTCCAGAATCATGTTTGGGAATTGATTGTTTACCTCTACCACTTACTCATCACAAAAGGAACAAAAGGGAGCCTGCAGTTATCAGCTGGATGAACAATGGTTACCGTTGTGCTAAAGGAAAGCTAAATGCCTTCTCTTCTTAAGAAGGATGATATGTGATCCAGATATTCGTCGCCAGCTTTTTCTTTTGTGAAGTTTAAGAAACCTCCAAGATGGGCTCCTGTAAATTCGACAATACTAACCCTGTTTTGTTTCTCAAGGTTTCTTGCTTCCGACGTCGTTGTTACTTTATCCTCCGATGCGCAGAAAATCAGCACGGGCATTCTTGGTCTTACATGTTTAATGGTCCTTGTCTTGGGAGGTAGCTGGACAAGGCGATCCTTTGTTAGTTTAATTCTGTCGACAACAGCCTTAGGGCTACTGTAGAAGCCTTCTGCAATAAGAAAATCTGTCTTTTCTTTTTTGAGCAAGCTGATGTAGGAACCCATAGATAAGGCGTAGAGCCCAATCTTGTCTGAAGGAAATTTGCTTCTAGCGGCTTTGATCACGGTATCCAAGTCCATAGCAAACTCTGGGTGAAATAGGAGGTTACTATTGATATCGAAGTCACCACTCTTTCCAAATCCGCGGTAGTCGAAGGAAATAACACGTATGCCCTTCTGCATGAAGGCCCAGGCCTGGAGAATCGAGTTACCCATATTTCCCGCATCAGTTCCGACAAATATTACCGTTTTGCTTGTCTGGGCGCTATCGTGAAGCTGATACTCCCAAACATTGATGGCGAGGTTATCGGGGGTGAGCAGCTGATATTCGCTATAAGCTAAGCCAAGTTTATCCGGGGTTCTGGCATATTGTCTTTCCGGTTTAATTGCATAGGTGATGAAACAGATCCCCGCAAGTACTAGAGTGAGCATTGCTTTCATATGCGAAGTTTAGTTGTTGCCTTGAGAGGGCCGAGAACTACCTATTGAAGGTAATAAAAAAATAGTATGTATAGTTAAAATCCATTGGTTCTGATCAACCGATGGCTATGCCTTGACCCCCTTTGGTCGTGGACTCCTGTTGAGAGAGGAAAATGAACCCAGTAGCTGCACCTGTTT
>CAYMPU010000074.1:0-4168 GCA_964392375.1 uncultured Ohtaekwangia sp.
GATTGAGTATTACGTGGATACCTGCCAGCCTTTTGACAAGGCCGGTTCCTATGGTGCTCAGGATTGGCTAGGAATGGTGGGTATTGAGAGGATCAACGGATCCTATTTTACGGTGATGGGCATGCCGATGCACAAGGTGTACTCCCACCTCCGCAATTTTTAGTCCAGAGAATTCAGTAGTTGGTCGGTAGTGATGCTTGTCGCGCACCGAAAGTGACCCTTTGGGCATTGTCGATAACCATGCAATCCGCACGGCCGGCAGTCGAGTGATTCCTTGGTTTCCACAATCACCGATCGATCCGACAACGGCCCAAATCCGAAGTCCGGGACCGTTGAACAAAATACTGCTGTCACCGGTGCATTCATCGCCGACGCCAAGTGCAGCGGGGCCGAGTCGTTGACAAAATTCATGCGGGCGTCGGCCATCAGCGCGGCAGACTCAAGCAGGGTAAGTGTTCCGGCGAGGTTGACAATGGCCTTACCCGGCAGTTTGCCAATGATGCTCTCGCACCGTTCGCGGTCGTCCGGACCGCCAAGAAGAAACACGCAACGATGCTCAACACGATTCAAGAAGGCTGTCCACTGATCGGCAGGAAACTGTTTCGTAAACCAAACCGACGCCGGTGAAACTGTGATGTAGGGCTCTGATTTATAGACCTTTACTTTATTCCATTGGTCAGGTGAAGGATAGACTTTCGGTCGAGCCGATGACTGAATTCCCAACGGTGCGAGCAAGCTCAGGTTGCGAGTGACTTCGTGTACAGAGCCGATAGCGTGGGCAATCTTCTTGCTGAACAGAAACGAGAACGGATTCTTCTCAAAGCCTATCGTCATCGTGGCTCCCGACATCACCGTCATGAGACCGGTGGTCGCGAACCGTTGAACGTTGATGAGGTAATCATACTTTTCACGCCGGAATTCAGTCGTCAGTGCCCTGAGACTGCTGTACTTTCTGCTCTTGTCGTGAATGAAGATGCGCCGAAGACCTGGGTTGTTGGCAAGCAGGACTTCGTTGCCCTTACGCACGACAAAGTCTATCATCGCTTCAGGAAGCTGCGATTTGATTGACTCCACGAGTGCCGTGGCCAGGATGACATCACCGATGAAGGCTGTTTGAATGATCAGGATGCGCGGTGAAGCAGGCATTATACTCCCTTCTTGTCAGGGTATGTTTGCTGATAATACAACATCGACGCTTCGATAATACCAAAGGCCGTATCCTTTCCCTGAAAATCAGGAACAGTGACGACTTTCTTCTCGAGCCGCTTATAGCTTTCAAAGAACTCCTTCAGCTCAAGCGTAAAATGGGGAGGCATCTCGCGCACGTCGCGGATGTGGCTTACGCTCGCGTCATTCTCGACCACCGCGAGAATCTTCTCATCGGCCAGCCCTTGGTCTACCATGCGCATAACGCCGATTACGCGGGCCGGTACCAGGCACAGCGGCTGAATGGGCACCAGCGACAAGATCATGATGTCCAGTGGGTCCATGTCCTCCCCCAGCGTCTGTGGGATGAAGCCATAGTTTGCAGGATAGTAAACAGACGAGTACAGCACCCGGTCGAGTTTCAGGAGGCCCGTCTCCTTGTCAACTTCGTATTTGGCTCGCATCCCGGTAGAAATTTCGATGATACCGTTGACGAACTCAGGTGCTTGCCGGCCAACAGGGGCTTCATGCCAGGGGTGCTTGATCATGAGCTAAAGATAAACAAAGAACCCCGCTTGTGGGCGGGGCTCTCGGTTAGTTCTTCGCTTCGGGCTTCGCGTCGCCCTTGCCTTTGTCTTTGCTTGCCGGCTTTATCGCATCGCCGTCCTTGAGGCGCTTCGATACAGCCAGGAAGGGACCTGTGACGACTTCTGTGCTGTCGCTCAGACCCGACAAAATTTCAATGTTGTCATAGTCACTGATTCCGGTCTTCACTTCGATCATTTTTGCTTTTCCTTTATCATTGGTAAAGACAACGATCTTATCATCCTTCTTTTCCACTTTCTTGTTGGCATCAACGACAACGCGGTTCGAGTTGTTACCGCCGCCTCCGTCCTGGGGAGGGCCACCGGGGCCGCCCATTTTCTCATCCGGGTTGCGCGTAGTAACCGATGCCAGCGGCACAGAGAGCACATTTACTCTGCGGTTGGTCAAAACTTCCACGCTGGCTGTCATGCCAGGGCGGAAAGGGTATTTGTTGCCAGCCTTGATGAGGTCTTCGTAGGAAGAGCGAAGGATCAGTATCCGTACTTCGAATTCCGTGATGGCATCGGCCGAGGTTTTATCACGTGCCGTGTTAGCAATGTGTGTCACCAAACCCTTGAACTGCTTGGCCGTGTTTTGGTACGCATCCACTTCGATCAATACCGAGTCATTCAGGTGCACGCGGACGATATCATTTTCGTTGACGTTTACGCGAACCTCCATTTTGTTGAGGTCAGCAATGCGCAGCATTTCCGTACCGCCCATGGTCGCGGTTCCCACGACGCGTTCACCTTGCTTCACGCTCAGTTTGGATACCACTCCCTTCAGTGGCGCCAACACCGTAGTCTTGCGGACGTTCTCACGTGACTCTTTCACGGTTGCTTCCGTGCTTGTCACGATGTGGCGCGCTGCTTCCACCGACTGCTTTGCAGATGCCAGGTCGTTCTTCGCTACTTCATAGTTCTGTTTGGCCAACTGCCAATCGGCTTCCGAGATCACTTTTTGTGCCCAGAGCTTCTCCTGGCGCTTATACTCTTGTTCGACACGGGAAAACTGTGCTTCCGAACGGCTGAGGTTAGAACGTGCAGATTCCAAGTTTGCTTTCTGTTGGCTCATGCTCGCCTCCGAGCGCTCCAGCTGACTAATCCAGGTGTCGGGACGGATCTTCACCAGTGGTTGACCCAATCGCACAGAGTCACCGTCTTCCACATTGAGCTCTACAATCTCACCCGAAACTTCTGGAGCCAGTTTCACTTCGATCACGGGCTGTACGGTTCCCGAGGCGCTCACTTTCTCCACGATCGTCGTGCGCTTGGCTTTGGCCAACTCGACTTCCAATTCGTTTTCTTTTCCAATCCAACCCATGGACTTGCCCAGGAACAGGCCGGCGATCAGCAGGACAACGCCCCCGATCAGGTAGTACATGAGTTTTCCCGACTTCTTTGTTTGCTTCTTTGCCATTCGTAGAAAAAATTATAGTAGAGGTTTAGTATTCAATGGGTTTGCCTTGATAGAAATCAAGGACCTTCTTCCGGAAGATGAAATTGTACTTCGCGCGGGTCAGATCCGACTTGGATCTGTAAAGGTCGTTCTCGGACACCTGGTATTCGATGATGCTGAGGGAGCCTACATCAAAGCGCTGCTTGTTCATTCGGAAAGCTTCTTCCTGCGCATTGACGGCTTTCTGAGAGGCGCTATAAGACCGTGAAGCCGCCAGGGCATCGTTGTAGGCCGACTCAATGGTCTGCCGCAGGGTGTTCTCTGTTTCCTTAACGGTAATCTCGGCGATGTCCTTGCTGATCTTGGCACGTTGGACACTGCTGCGCGTGTTGAAGCCGTTAAGGATCGGGATGTTCAGCTGCAGTGACATATTGCGGAAGACGTTGTCCTGTAGCTGCTGATTGTGTGTGTATTTCTCCTGCGTCACATCACTTACGGTTGTAAATACCGTTTCGCCACTCTGCGTAACACCAATAGGAACCTGTGATGTCGTGCCCGTAGGAATACGCAGGGAGTTCAGGTCGCTGGAGTTGGAGGAAACGGAGGCACTCAAGCCCAGGCGTGGAACATAGGAACCGCGGTTTGCTTTGAGCGCATAGTCCGCGCTCTGGACGCGCAGCAATGCAGCCTTCACCTCAGGCATGTTGGCAACAGCCACCTGGTAGACGGCTTCAGCGCTCGAATCCAAAATTAAATCTTCTGTTTGCACATCAGGCACTACAACATCCAACTGCTCCGAACCGGGAATCTGCATGGCCTGCTTCAATTGCAACAGAGACAACGCCAAAACGTTTTCCTGGTTGATCAGATTCAACTCATTGGTAGATACCGTGGCCTCCTGGTTAAGTTGATTGGACATTGCCAGTGATCCGGCCTCCACCTGTTTCTTGATGCGCTCGAGTTGCTGCTGGCTGGAATTCAACTGGAAACGGGCATTGTCCATCAGTTCCTTATTGAAGATCACGTTGATATATAAGGT
>CAYMPU010000075.1:0-32134 GCA_964392375.1 uncultured Ohtaekwangia sp.
TCGGAAGCATTCACTGACTTGGGGTTGCGGCTTACCTGCCTCACACGATCTGTATATTGCAGCAGGTGCCGTGACAACTCCGTCGCGATAACGCCATTAGCGCCAAGTATCGTTTGCATGATCTGGTTTCTGTTAGGGTCGACTTCGTATCAAAATTAGTGTGGCTGAACCTGAATAAAAACCAATCAAGAGGTACTTCAGACTAGCAAAACATTGA
Organism: uncultured Ohtaekwangia sp.; assembly: GCA_964392375.1. Lineage (GTDB taxonomy): Bacteria > Bacteroidota > Bacteroidia > Cytophagales > Cyclobacteriaceae > ELB16-189. The sequence continues at coordinate 218 of CAYMPU010000075.1, forward strand.
TCTGGGAAGTTTATTGAGCGACCTTTGCTCCGATGTACCAATTCGTCGTTGAGCCTTCATGACTTCCGGCACCTCCACATCCGAACTTCAACTTCAGACAGGGTTCAGGCAAATCCTGGGTCTCGCCATGCCGATTTCGCTCGCCTTGCTTGTTCCCCAGATCAACTTCATTACCAATAACATCTTTCTGGGTGGTCTTGGCGAGCTTGAACTCGCTTGCGCAGGCATTACCGGCGTATACTACCTGATCTTTGCGGTCATCGGCAATGGCCTGAACAACGGGCTTCAGGCGCTGATTGCCCGACGGGCTGGTCAAAACTTGCCAAAAGAAATTGGGAAGCTGTTCTTCCATGGAATCTGGATTGCGCTCGTCATCGCCTTGGCAGGCATACTCCTTACGTATACCCTCGCACCGACAATTTTACGTGCAACGATTCATGATAGCCGGGTTGCGGAGATGGCGATTTCATTTCTGATGATTCGCATTTGGGGGTTACCCTTTCTGTATCTCTATATCATGCGCAACGCGCTGCTCGTGGGCACCAATCAAACCAGGTATTTGGTGTGGGGTACGCTCGCCGAAGCTTCAGTCAATATTGTCCTTGACTATGCGCTGATTTACGGACACTTTGGCCTTCCGGCAATAGGCTTTAATGGTGCCGCTATTGCCTCCATCATTGCCGAGGGAAGTGGACTATTGGTGATCTATCTTGTTATTCATTTCAAGGGCTTACATCGACAATTTGCATTCTTTGAAAAACCGCTCCTCACAGGCGTAACGTTTCGACTGATTCTCGTGCAGTCCTCCCCGCTGATACTTCAGTTTGCGATTAGCATCATCTCTTGGGAATACTTCTACATTCTTGTAGAGCACCATGGGCCCCGGTCATTGGCGATCTCCAACATTATGCGCAACATTTTCGGAGTGGCTGGCATTTTTTCCTGGGCGTTTGCCGCCACAACGAATACCATGGTGAGCAATCTGATCGGTCAAGGAAGGACAAACGAAGTGATGCCGCTCATTTTCCGTATTGCCAAGGTGAGCTTTGGATTTTCTGCCGTGATTGTCGTGCTATTGAATCTATTCCCTGCGCTGTTGCTTTCCTTCTTCGGCCAAGAGGAACTATTCATTGCTGAAGCGCTGCCTGTCATACGCGTAGTCTCCGCCGCGCTCCTCATGATGTCATTCTCCGTTGTTTGGCTCAATGCCGTGACGGGCTCTGGTAACACGGTAGTCAACCTCACGATCGAGATTGTTACCATCGTTCTCTATTGCATCTACGTATACATTACACTGGAGTATCTCGATCTTCCCATCACCTGGGGCTGGATGAGCGAGTGGGTGTATTGGATGAGTATGTTTACCATGGCATTCTTCTATCTCCGATCCGGGAAGTGGAAAGGAAAAGTCATCTGACAAAATTCGTTCTTACCGATTGAACAAATAGTAGTCATGGAGTGCTCTTGCTACTTCCGCAATGGCCCGCTCGCGATCAGGAATGGGCTTTTCGGACGACTTAACAAAAATGGAAATCACAAGGTGTCCTGCATCACCCGGGAGGGTGACAATACCAACGTCATTGGTTGTCATGCCAATGGTTCCCGTTTTGTGCATCACCTCCGTGCCGGGTGGTAAAGCCCCTTTCAGCCGGGTAAGGCCGGTTTCACATCGCCGCATGACATCGAGCAGCAACATGCTAGTCTCCTGTTTGAGTACCGGTTGCGTGTAGAGCTTGAGCAGAAGTTCGGACATTGCTTCGGGCGTTGACGTATCTCTCCGGTCTCCATCAAAAGCAAGCGAGCTCACTTTTATTTTCTCTTCCGTCAAGGTCTTCTCAAGACTATCGTAACGCGATGCTACCCATGGTTTTCTGGGATCCATGGCAACGCCAAGCCAGTCAGCAATCAGGTATGCCGTAGGGCGATCAACCGAAAGTCCGTTGATCCCCAGTCGCTTCATACAGGCATTGACAGCAGCAGGACCACCGGCAAGCCGAAGGCAGATGTCCGTGGCGCTGTTGTCACTGATGAGCAGCATCAACTCAAGAAGGCTTCGCACAGAAAGTGCAACACCTGGCGTCGGTGAGCCGGGCCAGTTGAAACGCTCGGCTATCATTCCACTACCGGGATGCATGTCGCCCCTGGTGACTTCAATGAGCTGATCCAGCGTATACTTTCCGCTATCCACGCGCGTAAGTAGTTGAATGGCGATGGGAATTTTGTACGAACTAGCCATGGGAAAAGACACCTGTCCGAATTGCGCAAATCGTTTCCCGGATTCCACATGGATGGCACTGACACCGAGCACACCTCCAGAAAGTGCGGAAAGGCGTGCCACTTCCAGTTCCATACGTTGTCGCGGAACATCAATGAGTGCGTGTAACGATGGTGTCTTTTTTTGCGCAAAGGCATGTGTTCCTGCTGACAACAAAAAGTTGGCGATCACAAGGATGATAGCGATGTTCTTCATATCAAGTGCGGAATTAGGATGATTATCGTATCATAAGATAGCCGTAAACGGTTCCAAAAAAAACTGACCTTCGCGTGTTAATGTTTGCTAAATTTGTCTCCCTACCCATCGTCAGTAACCTGGGACCTTCCCACCAAACTATGTCCATCAAGAATCGATTCACCCCGGAGGAACTTGACCGAATCAAGACTGCAGTAAAGCAGGCGGAAGACAAAATCTCTGGAGAGATTGTTCCTGTTTTCGTTGAGCGAAGTGGATTCTACACCATCGCGAACTACCGGGGAGGCATTTTGCTGGCTTTCGTCACATTCATTTCCATCATCATTTTCGATCGGTATGTACCCACCCTGGCCATACTTGATCCCATGTTTATGTTCTTTATGGTGGCCGCTGGTGGTCTTCTTGGCGGCTTGTTGACACACAGTGTTAGCCCACTCAAGCGTATGCTGATCAGTCGAGCCCACCTTGACCAGGCTACACGCAAACGCGCAGAAGCTGCCTTCCTCGAGGAAGAGGTTTTTAATACCCGCCACCGGACCGGCATCCTGATATTTATTTCTTTTTTTGAGCATGAGGTCATGGTGATTGCCGACCGCGGCATCAGCAAGGTGGTGGATCAGAAGGAGTGGGATGAAATGGTTCAGCGTCTCATTGAAAAGATTCGTATGGGTAAAGTAACTGAAGGCATCGAGGCATGTATCATACGCTGTGGAGAAGTCCTGCTGGAAAAGGGGTTCTTCAAGACGTCCGACGACATCAACGAGTTGCGCGACGATTTGCGCACCGACAACAAATAACCCTAGCTTTCTCGCTTCCGATGCACCGCCATTTCTTATCGCTTGCTGTCTTCATTCTCTCACTGATACCCGACATCTGTTTAGCCCAGATCAAAGTTCCTCCGTTGGCTAATCGCCGCATCCATGATGAGGTTGGAGCACTTTCACAGCAGACGATTGCCTATCTCGAGCAATCACTGAAGACGTTTGAAGATTCTACATCCAACCAAATCGCTGTATTGATCATTAACTCACTGGAAGGTGAGTCTATTGATCAGTTCGGCATCCGTGTCGCGGACCAGTGGAAATTGGGCACCCTGGGAAACGACAATGGCGTCATTCTCCTGATCGCGATGGGTGATCGGAAAATGCGCATTGAAGTGGGTCAAGGCCTGGAAGGGCCACTGCCTGATGCCATTTGTAACCGCATCATCCGAAATGAAATGGCTCCTTCCTTCCGCAGGGGCGATTATGACACCGGTGTTCTTGCTTCTGTCGATGCCATTCGCAAAGCCATTAAGGGCGAGTATCGGGGCACAGGCCCCAAGCGAGGTCGCAAGGGTGGCTCAGCCGCAGGATTCATTGTCCTATTGATTATCCTCATGATTGTTATGCGAGGCCGGGGCGGTCGTGGAGGGCGAGGTAACGGATGGTCTTCCGGAGCAGGATGGTACATGGGGGGAATGGCAGCCGGTGGCGGTTTTGGTGGCGGTGGATTCTCAGGAGGTGGCTTCTCAGGAGGTGGCGGCGGTTTCGGCGGTGGCGGCAGTAGCGGAAGCTGGTAGGTGCCGTAGGTATAAACTCTTGTCGAGGTGATCCGCGAACAATATTCCCTGATACAGTCTTCGCGAAAAGCATTGTTCCACTATTGCGATACCGTTTCGCAGCAGCATCTTGTTCTCGCACATCCTGCTTTTGGTACCAAGAGCATTCGGGATCTTCTGGTTCACATTGCAAATGCTTATGGTTTCTGGATAGGGACCTTTGGATTGAAGAAACCCTCTCCTTTCCCGGTCGACACCCCGGAAAGCATGGAGGAAATCCGAAATATCTATTCGGGCGTTGATCACCTGATGCTTGAATTCATCGATGCGTATGGTCCGTCATGGGGCCAGATGATAAACGGTCGGGCTAGTCAGAACCGTGTCGAAATGAATGTCTCGGTGCTTAAGCTCTTTACCCATGTTACGACGCACGAGTTTCATCATAAAGGACAAATTATTACCATCGGTCGCCTCCATGGGTATACGCCGGTCGATACTGACGTCATCCGGTTCTGAGGCTGGGCTGTCTGGCGCAATCATTCGTGTTCACTCCAAGGTCCCGCGATTCCCGTTAGGGAAATGCATGCCGACCACCTATTTTTACCCCTCCAAATCATATCCTCAACATCCATCATACCCATCTTTCGTATGAAGCGCGATAAAGTAATCTTCGACCTCATTGAAAAAGAGAAGCAGCGCCAGCAACACGGCATCGAGCTGATCGCTTCCGAAAATTTTGTTTCCACCCAGGTGATGAAAGCACAGGGAACCGTGCTTACCAACAAATACGCGGAAGGCCTCCCGGGAAAACGATATTATGGAGGCTGCGAAGTTGTTGATGAGATTGAACAGATTGCTATCGACCGCATCAAAAAGCTTTTTGGTGCGAGTTGGGCTAACGTACAGCCTCACTCCGGCGCACAAGCGAATGCCGCGGTGATGCTGGCGTGCCTAAAGCCTGGTGACAAAATTCTGGGCTTTGACCTTTCTCATGGCGGTCACCTGACGCACGGGTCACCGGTAAACTTTTCCGGCAAACTCTACCAGCCTTCATTCTATGGCGTGGAGGAAAAAACCGGTCGCATTGACTTTGACAAAGTGATTGAGACGGCGAAGCGGGAAAATCCAAAGATGATCATCTGCGGTGCCAGCGCCTATAGTCGCGATTGGGATTACAAGAAACTGCGTGAGGCGGCTGATGCTGTTGGAGCACTGCTGCTCGCCGACATCTCACACCCAGCAGGGCTGATTGCGCGTGGACTGCTTGCAGACCCAATGCAGCATTGTCATATCGTTACCACGACAACACACAAGACGCTGCGTGGTCCTCGTGGCGGATTGATCATGATCGGCAATAATTTTGATAATCCTTGGGGTCTCAAGACTCCCAAGGGTGAACTGCGTAAGATTTCTTCGATCTTGGATTCTGGTGTTTTCCCGGGCACGCAGGGAGGACCCTTGGAACATGTCATCGCAGCGAAAGCCGTAGCTTTTGAAGAGGCGCTCAGTGATGAATACATGACGTACATTGTACAGGTAGCGAAAAATGCCAAAGCAATGGCGGACGCGTTCATCAAAAAAGGATATAAGATAATTTCTGGCGGCACTGACAATCACCTGATGCTGATTGATCTTCGTTCGAAAAATCTCACAGGAAAAATTGCTGAGGAATCGTTGATTAAGGCCGACATTACAATCAACAAGAACATGGTCCCATTTGATACACAATCGCCCATGGTTACATCTGGGATGCGCATTGGGACGCCGGCCGTCACCACGCGCGGAATGAAAGAAAAAGATGTGGTCAAGGTTGTGGATCTCATTGATCTGGCGTTGTCGAAGCCTGCCGATGAAAAGCATCTTAAGGCAGTGAAGAAGGCGGTGAACACGTTCATGAAAAAATTTCCCCTGTACGAATAGACTGCCATTCAAGAATTGAATTGATTAACCGACAAGGAGAGTAGGTATGAGTGAAGAGAAAGAAATGTCGTTTCTGGATCATTTGGAAGAGCTGCGGTGGCACCTCGTCAGGTCTGCCTTTGCCATTATGATCTTCATGATCCTGGCATTCATATATATGCCTTGGATATTTGAAAACATCATCTTTGCGCCCTCGCGAGTTACATTTCCAACATTTACCTGGTTGTGCAGACTAGGGGAGCTAACGGGTGCCCAGGAGGCATTGTGCGCAAAACCATTTGAATTCAAGATTCAAAGCCGATACATGACCGGCCAGTTTACCATGCAGTTTCTGGCTGCCTTTGTCGTAGGATTTATCATTTCGTTCCCCTACGTCTTCTGGGAAATTTGGAGGTTCATTAAGCCAGGGCTTCATTTAAATGAAGCCAAAAACTCACGAGGTGCCGTCTTTGCCGTAACCTTTCTATTTCTTCTGGGTGTCCTCTTCGGATATTTCATACTCGTTCCAATGATGACCTGGTTCTTTGCAACCTATACCCTAAGCTCGCAGATTTCAAATGAGTTCGATATCACATCCTTTGTATCCACATTTATTGCCCTTGTGTTTGGAAGTGGGTTGCTTTTCCAATTGCCGGTCGTGGTCTATTTCATGACCAAGATTGGCATCCTGACACCACAATTCATGCGTACTTACCGTAAGCATGCGTTCATCATCATCCTGATCATTGGTGCCATCGTCACACCGCCCGATCCCTTAAGTCAGATGCTCATTTCCCTACCGTTGTTTCTGCTTTATGAAATAAGTATTTTCATATCGGCGTACGTGATGCGCCAGCGACGAAAAGAAGAAGAGCGAACAGCCAAAACCGACGAACAAACAGCATGATTCAGACCATCGCCATCGGAGCCGACCACGCGGGATTCAGCCTCAAGGAGCAGTTGAAGTTGTGGCTGGAAAAAAATGGTAACCCGACCCGGGATTTTGGAACCTTCTCCAATGAGTCAGCCGATTACCCCAACTTTGCTCATCCCGTTGCCGAGGCCGTCGAAAAGAAAGAATTTGATCTTGGGCTGCTGGTCTGCGGCAGTGGAAACGGTGTTGCCATGACAGCCAACAAACACCAGGGCATTCGTGCAGCCATCTGTTGGAATGAGGAACTCGCAGCACTGGCCCGCGAACACAATGATGCCAACATTTTATGCATTCCGGCGCGCTTCCTTTCTCAAGACGAAGCTGAGCGCATTCTCGACCGCTTTCTTCACTCAAGCTTTGAGGGTGGTAGACACGCACGGCGCGTCAATAAGATCGGCTGCTAGATCCGCCAGTATACAGCGCCCTCTTTTCTATACATCTTCCTGACGCGTGGCAAGCGCTCAAATAACGGTGCAATCAGATTCAGTTCATCCACAATCGCTTCCGGTGGGTCTTCTGCAAAAGCATCGTTGAGTTTGATGATGTTCTCGTAAACATCCGGATTCTGGAAATAGTCCTTCGACAGTTCCCAGTCCAAAAAGGATCCACCCAGGCTATTCCAGCGGTACAACCCGATATCTTCTCCAACCACCATTACGCGTTTGCCTTTGATTTGAGATGCGTACGCCGACGGCTTCGCAAAAAGGCCGCTGAAGTCTACTTGTTGAAACTGGCCATAACGCGCGGCGAAATTCACAATCAATACGCCTGCGACGAAAAGCAAAAGCATAAATTCAGCGATTCTTCTACGATGAATCAATAGCAGATAGTGACTAATAAAATAGGCTAGCGGCGGCAGAAATGTCATTAATGTATGCGGCGCAATGGCCGGCTCGAGCAACAGCTCAATAGAAGCGAATATTAGCCACAGAAAGAGAACCTGAAATATCTGCGACTGGTACCTCGTGAAACGGGCATCCCGGGTCAGCATGAAAAGCGAAATGATGAAATAGAGGCCAGGAACGGCTATCAATACAAGCATTGTACGAATACTCACCGACGTGCCCGATTGTCCAAAACTGGCGAGGTAAAAATTCCTCCAAAGGTCTGCGCTGTGCCCGTAGTAATAGTAAAGTGTGAACACAATCCCGTGAACAAGCGCATAGCCCAATAACATCAAAAGAACTTTCCGGACACTGGTTCGTGCAAAGATGATCAGCATCACCATGGCGCCAAAGAGAAAAATCGTGTAGGAAAATACGATCAGCGACGCAAGTCCAAGGAATATGCCAAGGTTGAGCACCACGGAATCACGGTCGACGCGAAACTCTATCTCCTTGAATATATTGTTGAGCGCGAGAAGCAATAATGTTGAGGCAAGCAATGCTGGCGTCAATGAAAGAAGGTCAAAGGAAAAGAAGCACAGGATGCCAAAGATCAGCGAAGGAACATACGTGTTTTCATTGTAAGCCCTGTTATTGATCAGCAGGATGCCAAAATAGGCTGCCTGAAAAAACAAAAACACCAGCGCTACTACATGGCGGGCAAAAACGGATCTTCCAAAAAGAAAATTCAGAAAGCCGTCCAACACAGCCATGAGCGGTGGTGTGCGGTCAATGAGATCAACATACATGATCTTGTTTCCTACACGTTCACCAATCACAAGGTCTTTCAACTCCTGTGTGGTGACTTCAGGGAAATCGATCAACAGCGGAAGACTTGCCAGTATCATCAGCACCAGCAGGCTGATGAGTCGATACGGGTCATTGATTCGAAAGTAGCGGAGCACAAAAAATCAAATTCAACTGCAAATAACCGAAAAAATGCGAAGGGGTGACATGCGCTGACCAAATGAACCCTGTCTTTCCTATCTTTACTCCCATGAGTGGCACAGTACGGCAACAAAAGTTCAGCAGGCTTATCCAAAAAGAACTGAGCGACATTTTTCAGCGCGATCAGCGTGGTGTGCTCGGTAACGCGTTCATCACCATTGTCGAGGTGCGCGTAAGTCCTGACCTTAGTCTGGCCAGGGTGTACATCAGCATGATGCTGGCTCCGGATAAGAAAGTCGTGCTTGAGAAACTTGACACCCATAAAAAGGAAATTCGCAAAGCGCTTGGAGATCGGATCCGCAACCAGGCCAGGATCGTTCCTGAACTCGCCTTCTTCATTGATGAAGTGGAAGAAAATGCCAAACGTATGGATGATTTGCTCAAGGGTCTTCACATTCCTCCCGCTGATCCCGCCGCCGAATAGGGCTGGTGATACACCATGAATCTTTCCCTTTTCATCGCGCGACGCTACTTTTTGTCCCGACGAAAGAAAAATTTTATCAACGTCATCTCCATCCTTTCTATGCTTGGCGTTGCTTTTGCCACCGCCGCACTCATCATCGTGCTCTCTGTCTTCAATGGCCTGGAAGTGCTGCTTCGATCACTATACACCTCTTTTGATCCAGAAATAAAAATCGAGTTGGTGCGCGGTAAGTCATTTCGTGCCCGTGAATCCTGGCTGGATACTGTGCGTTCCGTACCCGGCGTAAAAATCGTTACGGAAGTCATCGAAGACTATGCCTACGTCAGGTACCGCGACGCGGCCATGGTTGTTACTGTCAAAGGTGTAAGTGAGAATTTTCTGGATCAGCACCGTCTCGATGACCATATCGTAGAGGGAGAACTCAAACTTACCCATGATAGCATCCCCTTTGCCATTCTGGGGCGCGGCGTGCGCTACACACTCTCTGCTGAAGTAGACGATGATATGCGTGCGCTGCGGATGTATTACATCAAAAACGTCAAGGCTGGCACAATGAACCCGGCATCGCTATACTCACAAAAGAGCATTCGTCCCGGCTCCGTGTTTTCCATCGAAAAGAACTACGATGAAAATTACATCTTCGTTCCGCTTTCCTTCGCTCAGGAATTGCTCGATTATGGCAACCGGCGAACTTCGGTGGAGGTGCAAACGGAAGAGGGACGGACCGCGGAGGTTCAGCGAGCGCTAAAAGAAAAGCTGGGTGAAGGGTTCCGTGTGCTCAGCAATGAAGAACAGCACAAGGACCTTTATCGACTGTTGAACATCGAGCGGCTGTTTACCTTTCTTGCCCTTTCGCTGCTCTTGCTGGTTGCCTCCATTAATATCTTCTTCTCCCTGATGATGCTTGCTATTGACAAAAAGAAGGACATCAGCATACTGATTTCCATGGGCGCTACCAGCTCGTTGATACGCAACATTTTCATGGCTGAGGGTGCTGTCATATCCTTTGTCGGGGCCGCTGTAGGGCTGTTCATTGGAGGACTCCTTGCCTACCTCCAGGATCGTGTAGGCCTGGTGGGCATGGGCATGGAAAACGCTATCGTTGCCAATTATCCGGTACAGATACGCGCGCTAGACTTCCTCTGGACAAGTCTGGTGATTGTTGTTGTTTCACTCATTGTATCCTTCCGGCCTGCAGTTCTTGCTTCCCGGTCATACTCCATTACCCACCTTTAGGGCCTGTTTTGGGCAAAAAAAGGCATGCTGGTAACCTGAATTGATTATATTGCCATTCGGCTTTTTCCGAAAAAGTGTCTGATTCGATTTTGACACTCCTTTCGACGAAGAGCGCCGTTCGACAAGCTCAAATTCAGGTCGTTATGAAGGTTTCGGCAACACAGCCGTTTCAACTGATCTACTCGCTTTTCCAGCACGAGTACCTGGGCTATATTTTTGAATCGTTTATCGTTCGTCTCGACGAAAAGGGGAAGCTCACCTACCAGCATCAGAATATTTCCGCCAAGAATGCCCGTGAATTTGCCAAAGGGCTCGATGACCGCGACTATGAGCTGATTGAACTTATGGATCAAATGAATCAGGATACCGTCCTGAGGACATTTTCCAAAAAGATCATGAAGCCGGATGAGTTCTTCATCCGGGTATTTAAAAAGGAGAAGGGTGAAGAGCGATTGCTACAGGAACAGATCGAGGTCTACATGGAGAGGAAAAGAGCCTCCGTGCTCGAGAAGCTAAAAGGTAAGCGACTCTATGAAATGGGCAACGATGGTGAGCCCACGTGGCGAAAGCTCGAAGTTTGTGAACAGCGCGCCAGCATACGTTTCTACTTCCAACGCACAGAAGAAAATACAACATACTATCCCATCATCACGCACGAAGACAAACCCCTGGGGCTGCCTTCGGCGAACGCCTATATGGTGTGCAAGAACCCGGCATGGATGGTGGTAGAAGGAAAGCTGTATGGTTTCGACAAGCCGGTCGACGGAAAGAAACTTCAGCCCTTTCTCACTAAGAAATCGATCGTCATTCCGAAGAACCTCGAGGAAAACTATTATAAGAACTTTATCAATACGCTTGTAGCTTCCTTCGAAGACATCGACGTGCAGGGGTTTCAGATTCAGAAAAATACCTACGAACCACATCCACTGCTTACTATTTCCGAGTTGCCGCCTGCCAATAGCAAGGAGGTTCCTTCACTGTTTGATGCCGCGTCCAGTGAACACAACGCGAACGACGAGGCCGGTAAGATTGTTTTCGATCTTTCGTTCAAATATGGCAAGCACAAATTCCGTGGTGGCGATGCAGACCCTGTTAGCGTAACGATGGAAAGAAAAGAGAATGATTACATCTTCCACCGCATCAAACGAGACACAGATTCCGAAAGGAAATACGCCAGTACGCTTATTAAACTAGGGCTTCCTCTTGGGGGCAATTTCCGCACAGCCGTTGATAAGGCTCAGGCCTTTTCCTGGATCAATGAGAATCGCGTCAACCTGCTGAACTTTGGCTTTGAAGTAAGTCAGCCAGACAACCGCGATAAGAAGTACTTTGTTGGCAAAGCGGTATTTGAGCTGGAGGTAAAAGAAAGCATCGATTGGTTTGACATTCACGCTCGCATCCGCTTCGGCGAATACGAGATCAGCTTCAAAGAACTTCGCAAAATCATTCTCAAGAAGAAGGTAGAATTCAAACTTCCCAATGGAGAGATCGCCATCATCCCGGAAGCCTGGCTGGTGAAGTACGGCGACCTGTTTGCCATGAGCGAGACCCATGGCAAGAATGAAAAGCCGGTTCTTCAGAAATACCACGTCAACCTTGTAAGGGACCTTCAGGAGGGCAACCTGGCCAAAGTCCATATCAGTGATCGGCTGCGAAACCTTGAAAATTTTACAGGAATCAGAGATTACCCATTGCCCACGGGCTTTAAGGGCCAACTCCGACCCTACCAGAAAGCGGGATATAATTGGCTGCGGTTTCTCAATGAATTTCATCTTGGCGGATGCCTGGCCGATGATATGGGTCTGGGAAAAACGGTGCAAACCCTTGCCCTTCTGGAATCCGAAAAAGAAAAAGGGAATTCCGGAACCTCGCTGCTGATCATGCCCACCTCATTGATTTACAATTGGGAGATGGAGGCCGCCAAGTTCACTTCCAACCTGAAGATTCATACTTACACAGGAACCAACCGCAACAAGGACATTCAAAAGTTTGGTCAGTACGACGTCATCCTGACATCGTATGGCATCACTCGCCTTGATATTGAACTTCTACTTCCGTTCAATTTCAACTATGTCATTCTGGATGAGTCGCAGGTCATCAAGAACCCCACGTCCAATATTGCCAAAGCTGTACTTCAGCTGAAATCCCGTCATAAACTCACGTTGACCGGTACACCCCTGGAGAACACCACGCTTGACTTGTGGTCGCAGATGACGTTTATCAATCCTGGCCTTCTGGGTGGGCAGACTTACTTCAAGAATGAATTTCAGGTGCCGATTGAAAAACAGAAAGACGAGGCAAAGACCAAGAAGCTGAATGCGATCATCAAGCCTTTCATCTTGCGAAGACTGAAGTCGCAAGTGGCTACCGATCTGCCCGAGAAGGTTGAGAACATCTACTATACGAATCTTTCACCCGCACAAGAGGAGAAATACGAAGAAGCCAAGTCATACTATCGCAGCAAGATCTTGGATCATATTGAGAAAGAAGGGATCAACAACTCGCGCATGACGATCCTAGAGGGGTTGACGAAGCTCCGTCAGCTGTCGAACCACCCTCGCATGGTCGATGCGCATTACAAGGGTGATTCCGGAAAACTGGAAGACTTGTCGCACATGATCGAGAACGCGTTGCTGGAAGGCCACAAGCTTCTTGTGTTTAGTCAGTTCGTCAAGCATCTCGACATCGTGAAAGAACTACTGGGGTCAAAAAAAATCGATTACGCGTACCTCGATGGTTCGAGCATGGACCGCAAGGACCAGGTAGAGCGATTCAACAAAGATCCAAACCTCAAGATTTTCCTCATTTCCATAAAGGCTGGGGGACTCGGTCTCAATCTTACGCAGGCCGACTACGTTTTCATATTGGATCCATGGTGGAACCCTGCCGTGGAACAACAGGCCATTGACCGTGCGCACCGCATTGGTCAGAAGAAAAAAGTCTTTACGTACAAGTTCATCACGCGAAACACCGTAGAGGAAAAAATTCTGCACCTGCAGAAGCATAAGCTCAAGCTTTCCGAAAACCTCATCACAACGGAGGAAAGCATTGTCAAAATGCTGACCCGTCAGGATATTGAAATGATGCTGAACTAAGTGTGGTGCTCCACGTCCATCCACAGGCTTCAATAGCTCTGATTTAACTAATTTTACGCCTTCAAGGTATCTACGCATGAAAGACAAAGTCGTCATCATCACGGGTGGTTCGTCCGGAATCGGAAAGGCACTGGCTGAAACGTTCGGACGAAAGGGCTCTAAGATTCTGATCACCGGGCGAAATGCCAACGATCTTTCAGAAGCTGTTGATGAACTGAGAAAAAAAGGTGTCGACATTCATGGTTTCGCCAGTGATGTCAGCAAAGAAGAGGACAACCGCAACATGGCCGCAGAAGCTCTTCGATTGTTCGGCCGCATTGATGTTCTGATTAACAACGCAGGGATTACCATGCGGGCGCTTTTTGAGGATGTTGACATGGATGTCATCCGAAAGGTGATGGATATCAATTTTTACGGCGTGCTCTATGCTACCAAATATTGTTTGCCCGAAATCATGAAAAACAGAGGCTCAGTTATTGGCATCTCTTCGATCGCAGGGTACCGTGGGCTTCCCGGGCGTACCGGCTATTCTTCCTCCAAATTTGCGCTCAATGGATTTCTCGAAGTGCTTCGTACCGAAATGCTGAAGAAGGGCGTCCATGTCATGACGGCTTGTCCCGGATTCACGACGTCCAACATTCGAAAGCGGTCATTGACCAAAGACGGCTCGCTTCAAGGAGACAGTCCGCGCGATGAGGCCAAAATGATGTCAGCGGAAGAATGTGCGCAACATATCTACAGGGCCACCATAAAGCGGAAGAACATTCTCATTCTTACAACGCAAGGAAAATTCACTGTATTTCTGAACAAATGGTTGCCGGGACTTACAGACAAGCTCGTGTATAACGTCATGGCAAAAGAGGCAAACAGTCCCTTGAAATAGAAACTACGTTTTGTTCAGCAGCACCAACTTCAGGTTATCGTACTTGCTGACGCTCTTGTAAAAGTCAATCAATTCATCGTAGCTCTCCTTTGGAAAGCGTCCTTTGATCATCCTCATCTTCCTGATGTAAATGATCTTACCCTCCTCAAACGCATAGGTAGCTTCGTAGGTGCCAAAACGAGTCGATAATTTTACCGGCTGCGGAATGAACTCGGGGTAAAGTGCTTCGGGAAGCAGAATATTTATGGTGTCAATGTCCGTGTAGGCGCTATAGCGAACAACTTCCGTCTTACGATCCGCGACTTTTTCCGGTACATAGGTACTCCGGTTCATGAGGTTCGGCATTACAAAAAGTCGTTTGCCACTCACGGAGGCCAGACGGGTCAGGTCCAGATTCAGTCGGACAATGGTCCATGGAATTTTTTCCTTGTACCCGGTGATGGAAAAAGAGCTGATGTTGAAGTTGGGAATATCTGTATTCGACTGAACCCATTTCCGCTGTTCGTCAGACTTGCTACCCTGGATGCCACTCAAACCTCCATTCTCTGTTTGCGTACCCGTGTAGGTGGTTCTCACTTTGGCTTTCGCATTGCCTTGAGCATCGATGGTTACGTCGGCCGTACGGAATTGTTTGTTTTGATCGGCTGTGTACTTGGGAGTTCTTACCAGTACTCCACCCTCTTCAGTTATCATAAATGCGGTTCTGTCCCCCGTAAATCTTCCCATATATCCGAATGCACTCGTCTGACTCGTACATTCCATCCATAGGGTATCCTTGGCGTTTGGGACTGCAACGATCACATGGTTCGATTGATGGCTGGGAAAATCAAGAATGATATCGCTCTCGCCATCACCCGCCTGAATGATCGTATAGTAACCCCGAATACCCACTTCCTTCAGCATGGCAACCATATAGTTTGACAGCGCCTTGCAGTCTCCATAACCTACTTCATCAACCACCGAAGCTGGAAAAGTCTGGAGGCCACCGATTCCCAATTGGATACTTACATACCGTGACTTGCTCTGCAAATACTCATAGAGCACTTTTGCCTTCTCTTCGGTAGTCGTTAGGTTCTTTGTCAGTTCGCGCACCTTCAGCCTTGTCGCCTCAGGCAGTACATCCCGTCCCTGATTAAGGATAGCATTCCATTTACCATACTCTTTCCAGGTCGACATATTTCCAGTATAGCCATCGTACTCAAAAATGGATGGCGCGGCAATAATTCGGGGAAGTAATTCCTCGGGATGGGGCCCGTGTGGCTCAAAGGCAATGGGTTTAATATTGTCGAAGGTCCAAATAAGGGATTCCTCCTTCTTGCTGCTTTTTACTTTGGTCGGTATAGCGTTCCAGTTCAATACACGGTATCGGGGGGGAATATCGACGGGATACGTCAGTGTGTAGGACGCATGCTGAACCGCGTTCTTGTTGTTGGCGATAACTAATTCCGGAATGCTATAGAGATACTTGTAGTCTATCTCGTAGGTAAACTCAACGGTGTACGGATAACTTGACTGTGTCAGGTCAATGGCCTTCAGTCGATCATCAGAATACAGGCTGAAGCCATCCTGTGCGGCTGCATCATAAATCTCACTGGGTTTCAGTCGACGGATCATCTTACCTTCCGCATCATAAACAACGGCTGCAAGGATGGGGATCTTCGTCAGTTTATCATAACCCAGTACCAACTTCGCGTAACGGCTCCCATTGCCATCCAGAATGGTGACTGCGTAAACACGACGAAGATTTGCCTTGCCTTTGGATTGAATGGTGTACACCATTTGGTTGTTCCGAACAACCGCATGAACATTCGCCTTCAATTCTTCCGGAATATCGCTAACTGCATACTTCGTATCAGCAGCCTGTGCCGGGGTGAGCCAAAAAGACAATGCAACAAGCGCCTTCATCATATGGCGCATCAACCACTGCATATTTTCGTGGAGTTGTTGCATGCTGTGTATTGGAAGAAGGACCTCTAATTCTTCTTCAAAACAATCTGCTCAGCCTGCTTGGCGACTACCTGCGTGTAGAAATCACGGAGCGGTTTGTACTCGTCTGTAGAGAACAACGCCTTGTTAATGACCAGTTGGCTCGTTACCGAGATGACATTCCCGTTTTGAGAAATGTTGTAGGTATACCGCGCACTGTTGGCCGGCAGCACAAATGCTTTCGGTGCCGGAAGCTCTTCCACACTCCACCCTTCGGGAATAGAAATTTTGACGATGAACAGGTTTTCTTCGGGACTTCCGTAGTCAACCGGATAAGCACGGATCTCTGATTGAAACGGGTTGCTTTCCAGGCGATGGACAAAGATCGGGTTGATATACATGTTGGCTCCGGTTGCCTGAATGTGCTCATTCATTTGAATGTCATACACTTCCTTCATCGGCTCCGACAATTTATCCGCATTATCGATTGCATTTGATTGAATTTCCCAGCGATAGTTCTTCTGAAGTTCCTTTACATATTCATCCTTGCCCATACGGAAATAGCTCTTTCGTGCTTTCTGCCCAAAATATCCATCATGACTAAACTGTGTTTTGCCTTTCAATGTCCCGTCTCCCGCGAGTGACAATTCTGAGCTGGCTGATGTTCTCGACTTGGTAGGCGAAATAGGTACCCAGCCAGGCTTGTCCGGAGAAATAACAAATCCCTCACCATTAAGACAGCGCTTGGGCAACACATTGATGGGTAGCGTTCTGTCCGTTGCATCCAGCAAAATGAATTTACCGTCAACTTCTGCGGCTGCGATGACATAATTGAACTGCGTTTCAACCGGTAACTCTTTTCGCACGAAACCATGATCGCGTGTACTGATCAGGACAGGGTTGGCTGAAATGCCCGCTTTCTGAAGCATGGAAACCAGCATGAGATTAATCTCGGCAGAGCTGCCCTTCTTGGATTCAACCACCCGGCGAAGATTTTCATCCGAAAATTTCCGGTACTGACCGTCCCACTCCACCAGTCCCTTCACATAATAATAGATAGCTCCGATCTTTTCCTTAGGATCTGTTTTACCGGCCACAGCGGCCTCCACATGGTCCTTCAAAAAACCAGATCCACGCACAACGCCGCCGAACGACTCGTATTTGAGAAAATTCTGGTTGAGCTTCTCCCAGGAATCATTGAATACCTGAATGGGTTCATTCGGCAACTTAAATGTATTGAGTTCATAGTTAATGCGTGAGATGTAATCACGGTAGGTGGTCATGTATGGCTCGTCCTTGAACGCGGGCGCATTTTGAATCACCAAGCGATTGTAATTTTCCACATACTCAACGCGTTCCTGAACCGCAGTCGTTTTTGCTATCCCTGTCTTTTCCCGATATGTAACATTGAAAGCCTTGTTCTCCATTTTGGATTCATTGACGGTAACGCCAAGGTATCCCTGCATGAATTTTCGGTAACTGAAATACTCTGGAATGCGGGTCCGGTATTCACTGTAGATTGTGGGAATGGTGGTTTGAAAATCCCAATCCTGAAAATTGTAGATATAGGGGGAAGTAAGTCGGTACGTAATTTCAACGACAGATCCTTCCTTCACGTTAGGCATAGCTATCTTCATGAGCGTAAGATTCTGTTCAGCCTCCTCCTTGAATACAGCATCGTTCTTCATTTTCGTTTCCACCACTTTGCCGTTCTCCAGATTGTAGGTGATTGCTTTCAGCGAGCTGATGTCTTCCACCCGCGACCCTTCATGATAGAGGGAAATCGTGAGGTTGCCCCACTCATAGCCTTCTTTGGTAAATATCTTTACACGACGAATCCTGTCAAACTTGATGACGAAGCGTCCCTGATCGGATGAATAATCAATCATGGATTCACCATAATCAGCCAACACCACTGCAGCCGCCGAGCTGTCCGCAGCATATACATTCATTTTAATTTGCTCAATGGGTACATCACCAAACTTGATGGGTGGCTTCTGTGCGGATGCGCTGGTCGTCGCAAGAAAAATCAGGAAACCAGGAATGAGGAGAGGCTTCATGGTGCAGGATTTAGGTATATTAAAGTTGCACTATTTTCAGCATACTTCAATCCTTGGCCATAGATTCCATACTTTTAAGACCCAATCAGAATTTTCTTGTGTCAAAAAGCAAAACCGTATTCTTCTGCCAAAGCTGCGGACATGAAGCCTCCAAGTGGATGGGAAAATGCCCATCCTGTGGCACATGGAATTCCTTTGTCGAGGAAATCGTCACCAAAGGCGAGGACAAGAACGAATGGCGCCAGGAAAGCTCGCGATCCAAAACGGTACAGCCCAAGATCCTCTCCGACATTGAATCCGGTAAGGAAGTGCGAATCCCCACCGGCGATCAGGAACTGGACCGTGTACTCGGCGGTGGCATAGTCCCAGGATCCCTTGTGCTGATCGGTGGTGAGCCCGGCATTGGTAAATCAACGCTCATGCTTCAGGTTGGACTGGCCCTGCGCAAGCTCAAAACGCTATACGTTTCGGGTGAAGAAAGCGAACAGCAAATCAAAATGCGCGCTCAGCGGCTGGGTATCAATGTCGATTCCACGTCGTTCTTCACGCTGACGGAAACCAATACGCGCTCTATTTTTCTGGCGCTGGAGTCTTTGATGCCACAACTGGTCATCATTGATTCCATTCAAACACTGTATTCTCCCCTCATTGAAAGTACTCCCGGGGGCGTCGGACAAGTACGGCAAAGCGCAAGCGAACTGATGAAGTTTGCCAAGGAGACGAATACACCCGTCTTTCTTGTAGGTCACATTACCAAAGATGGAACGCTCGCCGGTCCCAAGGTTTTGGAGCACATGGTCGATACCGTTCTACAATTTGAGGGCGATCAGCATCTGGCTTATCGCATCTTGCGTACGACGAAGAACCGGTTTGGCTCAACAGCTGAAATAGGCATCTATGAAATGCTCGGGACAGGTTTGCGACAAGTGAATAACCCTTCCGAGATATTGATCTCACAAAAAGATGAGGCGAGTAGCGGTACTACCATCGCCGCTACCCTGGAGGGCAATCGTCCATTGTTGATTGAGGTGCAATCATTGGTAAGCCCAGCCTCCTACGGAACACCACAGCGAACGCCCACAGGCTTCGATCAAAAGCGATTGAACATGCTTCTGGCCGTACTGGAAAAACGGTGCGGCTTCCGCATGGGGACGCAGGATGTTTTTCTCAACATGGCTGGAGGATTGCGCGTGGAAGATCCCGCCATCGACCTTGCCATTTGCATTTCCATCATCTCTTCCATGGAAGAAATTGCTGTATCCGATAAGCGCTGCTTTGCCGCAGAAATTGGTCTGGGCGGTGAGCTGCGTGCGGTTAACCGGGTTGAGCAACGGATCTCCGAGGCAGAAAAACTAGGCTTCGAAGAAATCTACGTTTCTCGTTTCAATACAAAGGCGGCTGCCAGCAAACAGAAAATCAAAGTCAAGTCCTTCGGAAAATTGACGGAGGTGCTACAGGATCTATTCGGCTAACGCATTGCCTTGCAATCCACCCGTGTGGATCATCAGTACTGTACTCCCTCTGGCGATCTCACCACTCTGAATCATATCGAATAAGCCATAGAGCGCCTTCGCCGTGTAGACGTGGTCGAGTGGCAATTGATGCGTCGTCCATTGCATGTCCATAAATCTTTTTAGCTCTTCTGTTATCCTGGCATAGCCCCCAAAATGATAACGCGTCTCTATCCGCCACGCAGGGCTTGCGGAATTCGAGGGGTCGATCCATCGCCGCACTTCCTCTTCAAGAAAGGCACCACCTTTCAAGACTGAAAATCCAATTACCTGATGACCTTTCTGCAGGCCACCGATAATTCCCGCCAACGTACCACCCGTTCCAACAGGTAAGGCCATAATGTCAAACTTTACTTCCCGGGCTAACTTCTCTCCAAACTCACAGCATCCTTTTACAGCCAACGCATTTGTACCTCCTTCGGGCAAGACATAGCAAGCACCAAAACGTTCAAGGAGTTGCTGTGCAAATTCTTCATTGCTCTTCAAACGATACGCTTCTCGCGAAACATAATGAAGCGTCATTCCCCTGGATCGTGCATAAGCCAACGTTGCGTTGAGTGGTTGCACTTCCTCACCGCGAATGATACCGACACTTTGCATACCGAGTATCGATGCAGCGCCAGCCACTGCGTGGATGTGATTGGAGTAGTGCCCACCAAAACTGAGTAACGCCTTTGTTTTGCTTCTTACGGCCTCCTCAAGATTGTACTTCAGCTTCCACCACTTGTTACCAGAAACTTCCACGTGATTCATATCCTCCCGCTTGATCAACAGCCGAACACCAGCCTCATGAAGCCGTGGGTCATGAATCTCTTGTACCGGTGTCTCAGCGTATGAAATCAAGGCCTATTGCTTAGTTTATACTAATTTATTTAGTATTCTTGTAGTATGGAGGACTTGCCCTATTTGAAAGGCCGCGGCGCCCAAATCAAACCTGCCAACAAGTTCCTAAAAGCGGAATTCGTAACCGAGCATATCGAAGGAATTGATGAGGATGTAACAGAAAATCCTCAAACACAGGTATTCCAGGAAAGCGCAAGAAAAATTATCAACCCGGTGAACAGTCCCGACCTCGGGATGGCCTACTCGATGAATCCCTATCAGGGCTGCGAACATGGTTGCATCTATTGCTATGCGCGCAACACGCATGAGTACTACGGCTTCAGTGCCGGACTTGATTTTGAAACCAGGATTGTCGCGAAGATGAATGCCGCAAGTGTCCTCGAGAAACAATTGATGGACCCGCGATGGAAGGTCTCTCCGATCATGTTGTCCGGCAACACTGATTGCTATCAGCCGCTGGAGCGTCGGCTTGGACTGACGCGCAAAATGCTTCAGGTGCTGGTACGCTACCAGCACCCTGTGGGAGTCATTACCAAGAACGGCCTCATCGCCAGAGATATTGATGTTCTCAAAGAGCTAGCTGGCGATCGTCTGGTGCATGTGATGATTTCTATAACAACCCTGGACGAAAGTCTTCGCCGCGCGATGGAGCCAAGGACATCTACGGCAACAAAGCGACTACAAACGGTTGAACAATTGGCGAAGGCTGGTATTCCTGTTGGCATTATGAATGCGCCGATCATTCCTGGCCTCAACCATCACGAGATTCCTGAGATCATGCGCCTCGCCGCTGAACATGGGGCAACGACAGCAGGCATGACTGTGGTTCGGCTCAATGGTGCTATCGCAAAGATTTTCGAGGACTGGCTGCGCAAGAACTTTCCTGGGCGCTTTAGCAAGGTTTGGAACCAGATATCCTCTTTGCACGGTGGAAATGTGAGTGACTCACAATTCGGCCGGCGCATGGTGGGTGAAGGAAACATTGCCGATATCATCTACCAGCTCTACCGCCAATCGAAAAAGAAATACTTTGAAGGCCGAAAAATGCCGTCCATGGATCTCACCCGCTTTCGTAAGGGCGGCAACCTTAGCTTATTTTGAGTCCATTGAGTACCTTTGCATACCGTGAGACGATTTTTTGCTATCGGCATGCTGGTTCTTCATCTCGGACTTTTCACCGAGTTCGATGAACTTTTGCGTCTTCCTATCCTCGTAGAGCACTTCATCGAACACCGGGAGAAGGTTCCTGAAATTTCCTTCCTCCAGTTTCTCGCCATGCATTACAAGACGGATGTTGCCCACGATGCAACGGACATGGAGCTGCCTTTCAAAGACAGTAGCCATTCCATAGCCATTCCCTCATTCGCATTGCCGGAGCAAAAAGTCTACTTGTCGGCCGAAATTCCGGCCAATACACGAGTATACTTTTCAACGTACATCTCCTTTGTCTCGTCGTCTGCATTGGACGAGATCTTCCAGCCTCCACGGGCCTAGTACCACGTATCTTTTTTAGTTTCTGCGCAGGAAGGATCCTTCCTGCCCGTGTGTATTTTCCATTTTATCAATTCGAACACTTATGCTGGATAAGATCATATTCTTTTCTATCCGCAACAAACTGATCATCGGACTCATGACCCTCGGGTTAATCCTGTGGGGCGTGAATGCGCTGCGTCACTTGCCCATTGATGCGGTTCCCGATATTACCAACAACCAGGTGCAGGTTATTACGGTAGCACCGTCGCAGTCTGCGCTGGATATCGAACGGCTTGTCACCTTTCCGGTAGAACAAAATGTTGCGACCATTCCTGGTATTGAGGAGGTTCGTTCCTTCTCCCGATTTGGTCTTTCCGTAGTGACCATTGTCTTCAAGGACAACATTGATGTCTATTGGGCACGCCAGCAGGTGAACGAGCGCCTTACCGAGATTCAAAATCAGATTCCGCCGGGGGTCGGAACGCCCAAAATGGCTCCGATTACTACGGGTCTTGGTGAAATCTATCAGTACGTCATTCATGCGCTTCCCGGTTACGAGGAAAAATACACCTCCATGGAACTGCGCACCATCCAGGATTGGATTGTACGCAGGCAGCTTCTGGGAACACCGGGTGTGGCCGATGTGAGCAGTTATGGCGGCTACTTGAAACAGTACGAAATCGCTGTGAATACAGACAAGCTCCGCAGTTTTGATCTTAGCGTGACCGACGTTTTTCGGTCACTGGAAAAGAACAACCAGAACACCGGCGGGGCCTACATTGACAAAAAGCCTAACGCCTACTTTATCCGTTCGGAGGGTTTGGTATCAAGCCTACAGGACCTGGAGGTGATTGTCCTCAAGGTGACTGAATCCGGCTCTCCTGTGTTCCTCCGCGATGTTGCAACCATTCAGTTTGGAAACGCGATCCGCTATGGGGCTATGACGCGCAATACCAATGGGGAGGTCACCGGCGCCGTTGTCATGATGCTTAAAGGTGCAAACTCATCTGAGGTAATTGAAAACGTAAAAAACAGGATCGAACAAATCAAGACCAACCTTCCTGAAGGTGTAACGATCGATCCTTTTCTTGACCGCACCAAGTTGGTCAACAAGGCCATCAGCACCGTAACGAAAAACCTTGCCGAGGGAGCCTTGATCGTCATTTTTATCCTCGTCGTGCTGCTTGGTAATCTGCGCGCAGGTCTCATCGTATCGTCGGTGATACCACTCGCCATGTTGTTCGCCATCGGAATGATGAACGTCTTCGGTGTATCCGGCAACCTCATGAGTCTAGGTGCCATCGATTTCGGACTCATTGTGGATGGTGCTGTTATTATCGTTGAGGCTACCATGCATTACCTCGGTGTGCGGCATATGGGTTCCGTCCTTACGCAAAAGGAAATGGATGTTGAGGTGAGGCAGTCAGCCAGCAAGATCATGAACAGCGCGGCTTTCGGTGAAATCATCATCCTGATAGTATACCTGCCCATCCTTACCCTTGTCGGTGTTGAAGGCAAGATGTTTCGTCCCATGGCGCAAACCGTTTCCTTCGCCATCGCAGGAGCCTTCATACTCTCACTGACCTATGTGCCCATGATGAGCGCGGCATTTCTGGCCAAGAAGGTTCGTCACGAAATGAATATCTCCGACCGGGTCATCAAGTTCATTCATCTTACCTACGATCCCATTATTCGTCTCGCCCTTATCCACCGAATAAAGGTTGTTCTCATCGCAGGAGCCATGTTTGTGGCAAGTATCCTTATATTCCTTACGCTTGGCGCTGAATTCATTCCAACACTGGATGAAGGTGACTTTGCTGTCGAGACCAGGATCCTTACAGGAAGCAGTCTCTCTGAATCTGTAGAGACCGTAACACAGGCCAGCGAAATCATTCTTCGTGAGTTTCCGGATGAGGTGAAGGAGGTGATTGGCAAAATCGGATCTTCCGAAATCCCCATCGACCCCATGCCGCTGGAAGCCTCTGACATGATCATCGTACTCAAAGACAAATCAGAATGGAAAAAAGCGAAGGGCCGCGATGAGCTGGCGGAACTGATGCACAAAAAACTGGAAGTGCTTGCCGGCGTGAGTTTCGGCTTTCAGCAACCGATCCAGATGCGATTCAACGAACTGATGACTGGCGCTCGACAAGACATCGTGATCAAGGTATATGGAGAGAGCCTCGATCAACTCACAGCGTACGCCGATAAAATCGGGCAAATCGTAAATACGGTTGAAGGAGCCAAAGACCTCTACGTGGAAAAGGTTACCGGGCTTCCACAAATTCTCGTCCGTATCAAGCGCGAACAGCTTGCACCCTTTGGTCTCGACATTGAGACGGTGAATCAGGCCATCAATATGGCTTTTGCGGGTCAAAGTGCGGGTATGGTGTACGAAAATGAGAGACGCTTTGATTTGGTTGTCAGGCTTGAGAAAGACAAAAGGCAGAGCATCGATGATCTCCAACGACTATTCATAACGGCCCCCGACGGAAAGCAGGTACCGCTCTCGCAGGTGGCCGATGTGGAACTCCAGGTGGGGCCCAACCAGATTCAGCGTGACGATGCGAAGCGGAGAATAACCATCGGATTCAACGTCCGCGGAAGGGACATCCAGAGTATTGTGGACGAAGTCCAGTCAAAAATTAACAGAGACATCAAGTTTCTTCCAGGCTACTACCCCACCTATGGAGGTGCGTTCAAAAATCTTCAGGAGGCCAGGGCACGACTTTTCGTAGCCGTCCCTGCCGCACTACTCTTGATCTTCATTTTGCTGTTCTTCACGTTCCACTCCATACGCCAAGGTCTCATCATCTACACGGCTATTCCGCTCTCTGCCATCGGAGGCATTATTGCGCTGTGGTTACGTGATATGCCGTTTAGTGTTTCTGCGGGTGTCGGCTTCATCGCGCTGTTCGGTGTGGCTGTACTCAACGGTATCGTGCTGATCGCTGAATTCAATCACCTCCAGGATACTGGTGAAAAAGATATGACCAAACTCCTGTTGAAGGGAACGGCCACGCGCTTGCGTCCTGTGTTGATAACTGCTGCGGTTGCATCACTGGGCTTTCTTCCGATGGCCCTCTCCCACGGCGAAGGTGCCGAAGTGCAACGACCACTGGCGACCGTGGTCATCGGGGGGTTGGTAACCGCTACGATGCTCACACTCGTCGTGCTTCCTTGTCTATACTATCTTTTTGAAAATCATTCCCGCCAAAAGAAATAATCATGGTAACGCTCACACGACAAACGATGAAAAGAAAAACAGGGATGCTCATCCTGCTTGCGGTGGTCTTTACGCTGCAATTCAGCGAGGCGCAGGTAAGAACCGTCACAGTGGAGGAAGCCGTTCAGTCCGCCCTGCAACAAAACCTTGGGCTACGTTCCTCGGCGCTGGAAGTTGATGCACAACGGAAACTCAAACAAACGGCCGTTGACATTCCCAAAACACAGGCGTCGCTGATGTATGGCCAGTACAACAGCATTAACAAGGACAATAACTTTACGATTTCGCAGAGCCTTCCGTTTCCCACGGTCTTCACCAGCCAATCAAAGCTGGGAGACCTCCGCGTGCAGTCCACTCAATTCAGACAGGCAGCATCACAGAATGAACTGGTCTACCAGGTAATGCAGGTTTACGAAACACTGCAGTACATTCAGGCGCGAAAGCGATTGCTTGAACGTCAAGACAGTTTGTTTGCCGAGCTTGTGCGCATCACCAGCCTCCAGTACGCCACCGGCGAAGCCACGTTGCTTCAGAAGACCTCCGCAGAAACCCGGTATAATGAAGTCCAGAATTTGGTACGCCAGAATCTTGCTGACCAACTCACCTATAACACGCAGTTGAAAATCCTGATGAACAGTCCG
Organism: uncultured Ohtaekwangia sp.; assembly: GCA_964392375.1. Lineage (GTDB taxonomy): Bacteria > Bacteroidota > Bacteroidia > Cytophagales > Cyclobacteriaceae > ELB16-189. The sequence goes on from CAYMPU010000075.1 coordinate 26,211, forward strand.
CAAGATGTTACAGTCGTCAACGGTCCCTTTGTCACATTGACCACAAACCTGGTTGATGATTCCACGGAAATCGCTGCCAATCCACAGCTTGCCTACCACCGGTCGCTGAGTGGTGTTGCTGCACAGGAAAAGCGGGTAGAAAGCAACAAAGCGTTGCCCGATCTGACCGTTGGATATTTTACTCAAACGCTTACCGGCTTTCAGCTTCAGACAGACGGAACAGACCGATACTTTTCTTCCGACGACCGGTTTAGTGGTTTTACTGTCGGCCTTGCCATACCCATCTGGTTTGTGCCGGCCCATGCACGTGTAAAGGCATCTTCCATACGAAGCTCCGCCACACAACTGCAGGCCGAATACATGGAGAAGCAACTCTATGGAGAATGGAAGAAGGCTGTGCAGCAGTTCGAAAAACACCGGATCAGCCTGGACTATTATACCCGTTCAGCGCTACCCAATGCGAAAATGATACTACGCCAATCGATGTTGGCTTATCGCGCTGGCGACATCAGTCAGGCCGATCACCGGCTGAATCTTCAGCAGGCTCTCGGTATCGAGGAAGGATATATCCAAACGGTCCTGCTCTACAACCAAAGCATCATCACGTTGGAATTTTTGTCAGGTAAGTATTCTAAAAACTGAGTGTCATGAATAAATTTTCAATCTTCTATCTGGGTCTTTTTGTTGTGCTGGCATCGTGCGGAACCAAAGAGGCGGCACCCGGCGCCGCAGAAACTACCCCTGTTTCAAAAGACATGGTCAACGTTTCTAAAGAGCAAGTCGTCGCATCAGGCATCGAAGTGGGTGCGATCGAAAGCCGGTCACTGAGCGGGAGTATCCCAGTCACCGGTAAATTGGATGTACCGCCTCAAAACCTGGTAAACATCACTGCTCCGCTCGGCGGATTCCTTCGTTCCACCTCACTGTTGCAGGGAATGCGCATCACGAAAGGACAAGTCATTGCGGTCATTGAAAACCCGGAATACATCCAGCTTCAGCAAGACTATCTCGATACCAGAAGCCAGGTGCAATTTCTGGAGGCCGAATACCAACGCCAAAAACAACTGGCCGCAGAAAATGTCAATGCTCAAAAGACATTGCAGCGATCCATGGCCGACCTGGAAAGTATGAAGGCCCGAAACAACGGTCTGCAGGCAAAATTGAAAATGCTATCCATCAATGCCGATCAACTTAAACCCGAGTCTATCCGATCTACCATTGACCTTCGCAGCCCGATTTCCGGGTTTGTAACACGCGTCAACAGTGCTATCGGTGCCTTTGTGGATCCCACACAGGTTATGTTCACTATTGTGGATACGGAACACCTCCACGCAGAGCTGGTGTGCTTTGAACGCGACGTGCAGCGCATCAAGATTGGGCAAAAGATTCGCTTCACCCTCGGGCACGAATCACAAGAGCGTAGTGCTACGGTTTTTCTCATTGGCAGAGAAATCAGTGCCGATCGCACGGTGCGCATCCATGGTCACCTGGATCGTGAAGACCGCGAGTTGATCCCCGGGATGTACCTGAAAGCCATCATCCAAACGGGTTCAGAAATGTTGCCCTCAGTGCCGGAAGAAGCGGTGCTGAACTTCGAGGATAAGAAAGTCATCTTCGTTCAAGATGCCGAGATCGCCTTCCGCATGGTCGAGGTAACTACGGGTATTCGTGAAAACGGCTTTGTAGAGCTCATACTTCCCGACGGTATGGATAAGAACAAGATCCGCGTGGTGACGAAGAATGCCTACAAACTCCTTTCAAAACTGAAAAGCAGTGACTCGGAAGAGTAAACTCTGCCTTACCTTTGCGGGATGATTACGCTCATAGCCGGCAGCTTTTTTCTGAGCGTACTCCATGCGCTTATTCCAAATCACTGGCTGCCCATCCTCGCCATCGCGAAAAAAGAACAATGGTCTGTCGCGCAAACCACCCGCGTTACGCTGATTGCCGGGCTCTCGCACGCGGCGAGCACGGTGATGATCGGGATGGGCCTGGCGTTGCTGGGGTCGAAACTGGCGGATGCGTTAGAAAGCTTTACCCATTATGTCGCGCCGGGGTTACTCATCGCACTCGGGCTTTTCTATATCTATCAACACAGCCGTCACCACCACTTCCATCTTCATGGGCATCCTGAACAGGCTTCACACAGCAGAATAATCTTCTCTCTGGCAACAGCCATGTTTTTTTCACCGTGTTTTGAAATCGAACCTTACTTTCTTCTTGCTGGCGCAGAAGGATTCCTGTTTGCCTTGTTGCTGGGCGCCATGTACACACTGGTCACCGTTACAGGAATGGTGGTATGGGTAAGAATTACATATTGGGGATTGCTTCACCTCAACTGGCATGCGCTCGAACATAATGCGGGCATCATCACCGGTGCCATTCTGATCATCACCGGCATCCTTTCCTTCTTCATCCAGTAGTCACTGGCTTCGACGCCTGGATAAATTGCGCGAGCCAGATGCAGATGATCATGATCGCGGCACCGGCCATGAACGGAAAGTGAAATTCAATACCGTACATCCATCCGCCCAACGCCATTCCAGCGGCACGGGCCAGCGAACCAAACGATTGGTTAACTCCGAGCACTTGTCCCACATCATCCGCGCTGGCTGACTTCGACAACAATGATGTAATGGATGGCGTGATGCATCCGTTGGCCAGCGCAAGCAATGCGAAGGCAATCAGCTCCAGGGGGATGAACGTTGCCGGTGTCACCCACGGAATCATCGCGAAGGAAACGATACACAGGTAGATACCGATCGTCACCAACCGGTGCTCACCAAAGCGGTGTACCAACCTTCCCACAAGGCCACCCTGCACGATGACGGTAACCACGCCAATGAACGCAAACATGTAGCCGATCTGGATTTCCGTCAGTTCAATCTTCTCCCTCCAGAAAAGAGTGACGGCGATCTGCATGATCATGAAGGCGGTGATGAATATAAAATTGACCAATAGCAGTTCACGGATAACCGGGCGTTTCAATTCCCGCGCAATGCCCGAGATCACTTTAAAGTTGAACTTCAGATCCGGCTTTCTTTCTTTCAGTGACTCGGGCAAGAAAAAATACGCCAGCACAAGATTCAAAACGCAGAAAGCAGCGGCGCAATAGCCAACCCAATCCACGTGCCCGTACGATGAAAGGCTTTTGAGATATCCACCGGCAGTCGGTCCAATGATAAATCCCAATCCGAAAGCAGCCCCGATGATGCCCATGGACTTTGCCCGCTCCTCGGGACGCGAAACGTCCGAAACGTACGCCTGAGCCACCGACAGGTTCGCCGAACCAATTCCTGATAGGATCCGGGAAAGGAGGAGTATCCAAAGATTGACGGATTGAGAAAACAGCAGATAGGCCAGTGTGGTGATCAAAACACTGCCCAGGATGATGGGACGTCGGCCGTAGCGATCGCTCAAAGAGCCCCAAAATGGGGCAAAAAGGAAGTTCATGATGGGAAAACTCATTGCGATGAGGCCTACCTCATAGTTTGCCGCACCGAGCTCTTTGGAGAAAATGGGAAGGATCGGGATAATGATCCCGAAGCCCAGCATGTCGATAAAAATGGTGATGAAAATAACGACGATGGGCTTCCTCATGAGATCTTGCCTCGCAGCGCGCGGCCAAAGCGACGAAGATGGCACAACAAATTCCCGGCGCCAAACGAGTTTGCGTAATTTGTGCTGCAATCGCTCGCCGAACGCCATGGAAGACCCGATATCACTCTTGTCACGACAAGACATTCAGCAGTTTATCGTAGACAATGAACGGGTAGACGGTCAAAAATTACTGCTGAGGCACAAGAAAATTCTGGGTGTGCCGACGGCTTCCATCGTCTCACAAATCCAGGGACGGCGGAAAGTAAAAGACAAGCTTCCCCGCTGGTATACTACACCGGGAATCATCTATCCCCCTACCCTCAACCTTGAGCAGTGCTCATCCGAAGCAACGGCACTATACAAGAAGAATCTTGTAAGAGGACATCATATTGCCGATCTCACCGGTGGCTTCGGTGTGGATACCTACTACCTAGCACAGTTCTTCGCTCTGGTCGACTACGTTGAACCTGACAATGACCTTCTTCGTATTGCCCAACACAATCATCAGTTGCTCGGCGCAAGTAACATCCGGTATCACAACATCACCGCGGAGGACTACCTCCAAACAACCACGGATATTTTTGATCTCATGTTCATTGACCCTTCCCGTCGGCAAGGTTCACGAAAAGTATTTCGTCTTGCCGACGGTGTCCCAAATGTGTTTTCACTGCGATCAGAGCTTCTGTCGCGATCCCGACAGGTGCTCATCAAGACATCCCCGCTTCTCGATCTGAAGCAGGCTTACCGTGAATTGACGACGATTGATCAGTTCATCGTACTTGCTGTGGAAAATGAATGCCGTGAGTTGCTCATTTCACTGAAGCGCGAGGCGCCGAAAGAGCCTACCATTCATGCCGTGGATCTCGATAAAGACGGAGACCCCACGCCTTTTGCCTTTACATGGACGCAGGAAAAGAATACCCACACAACGTTCTCCACTCCGCTCACCTATCTCTACGAACCCAACACTGCCATTCTAAAAGCCGGGGCATTCAAACAGGTGGGGCATCGCTATTCACTTCACAAACTTGCCCCCGACACGCACCTCTTTACATCAGAGAATAGAGCAGATGACTTTCCCGGTCGGCTATTCAAGGTGATTGAACATGTGGCTCTCGACAAGAAGCTCAAAGAAAAATTTTCCGGAGGATACGCCAATATTCTCACACGCAACCATCCGTTGTCGGTTGAAGAAATAAAGAAGAAGACGGGGCTGGAAGAAGGCGGAACACGCTATCTGATCTGTGCGCGTACGGAAAAAAAGCCAATCGCCATAATTGCAGAGCGACTGCGATAGTCTATTTCTGAACTACGGGAAATAATACTTCAGCGCCTGATACACCAGCGCGAAGAAGACGGCGAGCGTTCCGTACGACTTGATCACCTTGCTGCGGTTCTGTACATCCTCCCACCACAACATGGCCCAGGGTCTGAACAATCCGATGATCAGAAACAGGACGCAGGTAATGGTCAGAAACAACACCAGCAACTTGACATTCTCCATATTCAAATTTAACAAAGTAGCGTCAATCCATAATCGTCAGGCTCGTCGCTATCGTTTGGACACTGCTGCCAACCGACCTACTTTTGCAGCCTTCGACGGAAATTGAGGGCGGCAGATTTTCTTTCCATGTACCAATCGGACAGCCTGGTCCAGAACCTGGCTGAGGGGATTCGTACGTCCGCTTCAAAGCACATCCGCCTAAAAGGCCTTTCTGGCAGTCTGGACGCAGTTCTTGTCGCAGCCCTGCACCGCACCCTAAGGTCTACCCATGTGGTTATCCTTGATGACAAGGACCTGGCGGCAGCGTTCTTCAGCGATGCCCAGAATCTATTGGGGGAAAAGGAAGTATTCTTCTTCCCCATGTCGTACAAGCGGCCCTATGAGTACAACGAAACGGAAAATGCGAATGTGCTCATGCGTGCCGAAGCACTCAATAGCCTGAGCACACTCTCCGGATCCCAATTGATTGTTACCTACCCCGAAGCACTTTCTGAAAAAGTAATCACCAAGAGCTCGCTCATTAGAAACACGTTCACGGTAGAAGTGAAGTCAACCCTCAACCGCGAGTTCCTCGAAGAGTTTTTGTTCTCCTACGACTTCGAGAAAACCGACTTCGTCTATGAAGCCGGCCAATTTGCTGTTCGTGGCGGCATTATCGACGTCTACTCCTTTGCTCACGAGCTCCCCTACCGCATCGAGCTCATCGGCGATGAGGTCGACAGCATTCGGAGTTTTGATCCTGGATCCCAGCTTTCGGTTGATACCGTGGACAAAATCAACGTCATGCCCAATGTGCAGACGCGCATGGTTAAAGAAGATC
>CAYMPU010000076.1:0-28728 GCA_964392375.1 uncultured Ohtaekwangia sp.
CCCCACCTTTGTGCGTCTAAATGGTCAAAAGCACTGCATGAAAGCCTACGTTTCCATTCTCTTCTTGTTCGCAAGCCTCCTGGCTTCCGGCCAGTCCCTCTCCGTACAATCAAAGGGCGGCACTCAGCGTACAACGTATAACCGCGGTGGCATGTCCAGCTTCAGTGTGGAGACACGCGGCAAGATGGAAGTCTCGGATGACGACAAAGACATTAAAAGCATGTCACCCGACGGCTACCTGGAAATCACAAAGACAGTGTTTGGCAGCAAGCGGACGATTGTCATCAGCCCAACCCCCAATGGTCTGAAGAAGGAATATTATGAAGGTCGCACACTGGTTCCGTTCGAACCTGATGGCCGCCAATGGCTGGGCGAGATCCTTCCCGAGATTGTGCGCAGTACGACCATCGCAGCCGAGAGCCGCGTGAACCGCATCTATCGCAAAAATGGTGTCGACGGTGTGGTCGATGAAATCAGAGCCATTGAAAGTGACTACGTCAGGGCACACTATGCCAACGTCCTGGTCAAAGTGAACATGCCCTCGCAAAACATACCTGTCGTTATCAGTCAGGTGTGCAAAATCATGGACTCGGATCATTACAAGACCGAATTCCTGAGCGACAACATGAAGTTGTTTCTGAGCTCCAGGGAAGCTACAGCCGCTGTCTTTTCTGCCGTGCGGGATATTGATTCCGATCACTACAAGACCGAAGTAATTAAGGAGGCATTGCGCTCCGGACCTGCGTCACTGGAAAGTGTGAAAATTGCTCTCCAGGCCACTGCCGATATGAGCTCCGACCACTACAAAACAGAAATCCTGTCTTCGTTGCTTAAGCAGGACAACCTCACCGACGCGGTCGTTGCTGAAATGATTGGCGCCACTAAGAGCATGGATTCCGATCACTACCGAACCGTAGTAATGAAAAAAGCCCTGGCCAAACCAGGACTTTCGGCACTGTCGTATCAGCGTGTACTGGAATCGGTGAAAGAAATGGACAGCGATCATTACAAAACGGAAGTGCTGACGGATTTGCTCGACAATTCACTCACGCCTGACATACAAACTATCCTGATCACCGCAACATCCTCCATCGAGTCCGACCACTACATTACCGTGGTCGGCAAGAAGATTCTTGAAAAGGTATCGCTTACCGATGAGGCTTTCCAAAAACTTATCGAGACCATGGCCGGCCACCAGAGCGACTATTACACCGCCGAATTTCTCAAGGCAGCGGCTGATCGACCAAACCTCACCAAGCAAAACGTTCAGACGATTCTTGCTGCAGCCGGTGCTATTGAATCCGATCACTACATCACGGAGGTGTTGGTGGACCTTGCGCCCTCTATCCGGACCAGCAATGACACCGTGTTGAAAGACGCCTACCGGGCAGCCGCAAAGAAGATCAATTCAGAGACGTATTACGGAAGGGTGATGCGGGCCATTGACTAAGCGAAGCCATCGTTTACCCTACGGCAAAAATTCCTTAGCTTAAGGCTGTCATGAGTCTTCGCGTCCGGATTCAACCCGCAACCGTCAAGAAGTATGCCCTGCTGGCAGCGGTATGCTCCACCATGGGAATCCTTTTCTACCTCTTCATGTACTATGGGGAAAACGGGCACCTTCCCATCGTACGCGAAAAGGTCAAAGACCTCCTTCTTGCTGCCGTGAGCACAACCCTGTTTGGCCTGATGGTCCTCACCTTAGACAGGCTCCTGGATTCCGCCATTCACTGGAAAACCAACTTCCTGCTTCGGTTCATCAGCGGCATTGGCGCCAATACGGCCATGGTGATGCTTTACTTCACGCTGGCCGGGAATTATTGGTTCCACGCAACCACGGAGGAAATTCTGAAACTGAACATGCTGTTCATCATCTCCGTATTCATTTACGAGATCTTCTACGGGCTCTTTTTTTCCTACCGATACTACGCTGTCACCCAGGCAGAGCTACTCCAATCGGAGCGCTGGCAGCTGGAGTTGCAGTTTGCCTCCCTGAAAAGTCAGATCAGTCCGCACTACCTCTTCAACAGCCTCAACACTGTCTCTTCACTGTTGTACAAAGACTCACGTATCGCTGAAGAGTTTGTGCGTCGCATGGCCGACACCTTCCGATACGTACTCGGTAATCAAAAGCATAAACTGGTGAAGCTCCGGGACGAGCTGGAGTTTGTGAAGGCCTACTACTTTCTGTTACAAGTCAGGTACGAATACCACCTCCAAATGGAAATCAATGTACCTCAGAATATTCTGGAAACATGGATTCCGCCCATGACCCTGCAGCTACTCGTCGAGAACGCTGTCAAACACAATGCCGTGAGCAAAGACCAGCCTCTGCTCGTGTACATCGGTGCAAAAGACAATACTCACCTTATTGTATACAACACGAAGACGGAAGCCCTCAAGCCTGTCAATAGTTTTCGTGTTGGATTGGAAAACATCCACAAACGGTATCGATTCTTTACTACCGCTCCTGTGCTCGTTCAGGACGGTCAACGGTTCCAGGTACAGCTTCCTGTTTTGAAGAACGGGGAAAACATCCCAGCCGTATGAAGAAGCTGTTCATCCATAATCCCTTTTTCCGCATCCTCACGCCGCCGGTGTATGGCATTATTGTCTATCTCATTATCCTCCTTGTCAACAACAACGTTGAGCAGATTACGACACTCATCAGCAATCAGGAGGTTTACGTAAGTATGGCCCTCAGCCTGATCGCCTTTGAGTCGATGCGGCTAACCATTGTCCTGCTCGATAAACTCGGGATTCGAGAGCGCAGAAAAATGCTCCTTCAGGTACTGGCTACTTCCGTGGTCGCTGTCGCCACCGTTCTGGTAGCCATCAGCCAATACTACGTTTGGGCTGTCAACTTTGCCATCAGCCCCCGTGAGCTGACGTTATTTGGTGTCATCTTCATGATGACCGCATTGCTTTACAATGCACTCTACCTTGGCAACCAGTACATTCTTCACGAAAACACGCAGTTACTCGAACAGGAACAAAAGCTTCGGGAGAATCTCGAAGCGGAATTTTCCTCCTTCCGTCGTGAGATCAATCCCAACCTGCTCTACGACAGTCTCGAAGACCTTATCCTCTGCATGCACACGCACGCCGACATGGCTGAGGAACTCATCGACAGTCTTGCCGCACTGTATCGGTACCAGCTCGTCAACCGACAAAAAGAATTTGTCCCCTTGTCGGAAGAGCTTCAGGCTGTACGTAACCTGCTACGCCTTGTCAATGCCAGGCATCCCAATCAGGTCCGATGGACAGACACCGTCGCGGGGAGCGATAACATCCAGATCATGCAAGGGTCGCTCCTCACCACCCTTGACAGTATCATTCGGAATACACTGATCTCCGAACAATCGCCGCTCGTGATCACCCTGGAACAGGAAGATGAGGATTACCTGGTACTCACACATGGATTGAACGATAAACTGATGCCACACCCGGAAAGTCAGCTGGCCTTTAAACAGTTGCAGCGCTCCTATTCAATCTACAGCGACAAGCCGTTCATCCAGGTGAAGGCCGGCAGAGAAAATTATGTTAAATTTCCACTCATCGCCATCCAACAATCCGCGACCGTCACCGCATGAGCCTCTCCCTGAATGTGTTGATCGTTGAAGATGAGTCTCCCGCCGTGGAGAAGCTCCAGCGCTATCTGCAGCGCTATAGCCCCGGCATCCGCGTCGTGCAAGTATGCGACAGCGTCGCTCAAAGTGTTGCCTGGCTAGAGGGCCACCCATCGGATGCAGACCTGATCTTCATGGATATCCAGCTTAAAGATGGTGTCAGCTTCGCTATATTCAGCCAGGTGAAGGTCCAAAAGCCCGTAATCTTCATAACTGCCTACAACGAGTTCGCCTTGGAAGCCTTTAAGGTGAACAGCATCGCTTATTTGTTAAAGCCGGTCACTTATGACGATCTCAAGGCAAGCCTGGAAAAGTTCGAAAACTTGAGAGCACAATTTGTGGTCACGGAAGAACGCGCCGAGCAAATCAAAACCCTTGCGGGCGACAAGTCACCCAAGTCATTCAAGAACCGGTTCATGGTAAAAGTCGGCGACCACATCCGGTCGATTACATCCGAACAGATACTTTTCTTTTTTGCCGATGGACGGGATGTGTACCTGGTCACCAACCAGTCGAGGAAATTCATTATCGACTTCACATTGGAGGCACTGGAAGAAGTGCTGGACCCTGCGCTGTTCTTCCGCGTGAACCGTACGTTCATCCTCAACATCAATTGCATCCAGGACGTCGTTATTTACTCCAATAGCCGCCTGAAGATCAGCACGCAGCCCGTCTGGGATAAGGAGATCATCGTGAGCCGCGAGAAAGTGGGTGAGTTTAAGGACTGGTTCGACGGTAAAGGTGTCTAGAACTTCAGATACGCATAGCCTTTCAGCTGGTAGGTGGTCACGGTAGTTAGCATAGACACGGCGGGCTTCACCTCCGGAACAAGCCGAGACCGGTCAATACCCCGAGCCAGGATCGACTGACCACAGATGAACATCTTCACACCTGCGGCCTGCAGTTCCTGATACAGCTTAAGATTAGGGTTATCCATCTTGTACTTGGCACGGTACTGCTCATTGTTCATCGTCGTATAGGCCGCACCACCATGAATGGCCACTACGACGTTCATATTGGCCGGTAGTACACCGCCCACGGAATGAAGGTTGAGAAGGCGGGCAACGTTGTTCAACGCCCAATTGAGCGTATCTGGCTTTTCACTGGGCCTTTCCACCTCGATGATGATGTTGTAAACCATTCCCGGGTCTGGCTTCTCCACAGCAAAAGGAATCTCAAAAATGCCGCCCTCACTTTTAATCACCGGGTTAACGCGCTGTGGCGTCTGCGCGAATGGTGAACAGGAGACAAGCAGGCACAAGGTTAATACGGTGATGTATTTCATATTAATGGTTGATTAGAACATTCATTCCGGCAATAAAGATGAGAAACGCAGTGACCTTTCGGATATGACTCGCCTGAAATTTTCGCGCACCCCATCGTGACCCCAGTTGTCCGCCGAGGAATACCACGCCCATCAGCGGCAGGATCAGCGACCAGTCGAAGGTAGCTGACCGCGACCATTGGCCGGCGAGGCCGCTCAAGGAATTCACAAGAATAAACGCGCTGGCCAGTGCGGAGATATTCCTGGCCTGATCCCATCGAAGAAAATGCAGCAATGGCGAAAGGAAAATGCCACCGCCGATACCCACTAATCCAGAAAGGAACCCGATACCGCCGCCGATGATCGAGCCTACAACCACCCCTTTCTTCCTTTCCGGCGCCGAACCCTTACCCGTGAAGTAGTCGAAGAAGAACAACGCCAACGCCGCAACCAAGAGTGTAATGCCTAATATCCGGAAGAAGGTTGCTTCGCGAATTGGATAATAACCGCCCAGAAAGGACATGGGCACACTGAAAACGAGAAATGGCCAGATGCGACGGAAATCGAGGAGCCTCTCGCGGTAGAAGATCGCCGTCCCTCCTGTCACCACCACAACGTTGCAGAGAAGCGCAGCAGGTCGCATCACTTCGAAAGGTACGGCCAGCACAGCCATCAATGCCAGATAGCTGGTTCCCCCGCCAAACCCGACGGAAGCGTAGATCACCGCAATCAGAAAGAAAGAAATCAACAGCAGATAGTCCATGCCGGCAGCGGTCAGTTCATCAGCCACCGATGGTTGACATCGACTCATGAAACGAGATGTCCTTCCCGCGCGCAGCTTCGGCCTCAAACCCATCTTTCGGACGATGAGCAAAGGCAGTCATAAGCGCCGACTGCAACTCCGCGTTGGTCTTTCCTGAACGGATCAGATCTCGGAGATTCAGTACACCGTTGTCATACAAGCATGTTTTCAATTCACCTTGCGCGGTCACACGAATACGGTTGCACGATCCGCAAAATGTTCGCGTAAATGCCGCAATGATCCCGATGTCGCCAGGGTGTCCGGGGATCTTGTAATGGTATGCTGTTGCGTGAGGGGGGTCGGTCTGTCGCTGCAATGTCGGGTAGGCTACTTTAAGTGCCTTCAGAATTCTTGCGTGGGTCCATTTCAAGACCGGGTAGTGAATTCCTTCGCCATTGAAAGGCATCTCCTCGATGAAACGGACAGACACGCGAAAGCGCTCGGTCAGCGCAGCAAGGGGAATAAGATCTTCAATATTCTTTCCATCCATCACCACCGCATTGATTTTAACGGGTATGCCATGGTGTAGCAAGGCTTCCAAGGTGCTCCAGACCCTGTCAAACTCATCACGGCGGGTAATCTCTTTGAAGCGCTGACGATCCAGCGTATCCAGACTGAGATTTACCGAGGCGATACCCAATGACTTCAGCGCGGCCACATGCGGTTCCGTGAGTACGCCATTGGTGGTGAGGTGCACATCGTCGATACCCGGGATCCCGACAAGCGTGGCTAATAGTTTCATGAGATCCGTTCGCACAAAGGGTTCACCTCCTGTAACGCGAATCTTCGTAATGCCCATACCAGCCATCAGACGCACCAATCGTTCGATTTCTTCAAACGAAAGGAGCTCCTTTTTAGCCACATAGCGAATACCCTCCTCCGGCATACAATAAAAGCAACGGAGATTGCATCGGTCGGTGACAGCCAACCGTAGATAGGAAATCGGACGTTGATGATTATCGAATAGCATCGGAAGAGGACGAAAGATAGCGATAGACGGCCAAAAATTGTAGCTTGACCACTCCAATAGCATGAAGGTACACGTAAAACCCTACGGCATAGCCCGTGAAATATTAGGAGGCTCCCAGGACCTCGAAATCCCCGGAATCCATGTCGGTGACCTTCGGCAGGCCTTGATCGCTTCATATCCCGCGCTATCGGGCCTGACCTCCCTGATGGTGGCCGTAAATGCCCAATACGCAAGCGACGATACCATCCTCAAACCAACCGACGAAGTGGTCCTTATACCGCCTGTCAGCGGTGGGTGAGCCCAAAGTGGTGTAGGGCTGCCAAGTCGCGCAGAGAATGGGCGAGGCAAAAATTTACTGATAAATCTCATTGATTCGGTTTGAGTGAATGGGTACATTCATTCCATGTAACACGATTTCCAAAAACACCTGCTATATGATCAAAATCACCGAAAAGCCGATTGACATTCAGAAGGTCATCGAAACGGCCTCCAGCCTGGGTGCGGGGGCCGTTAATGTTTTTATTGGGACTGTACGAAACACAGCACACAACAAGAATGTCGTGTGGCTGGAATACGAAGCCTATGAAGGCATGGCCGTTGCTGAAACACGTAAGATCATTGATGAAGCCGCACATCGCTGGTCACTCATGGGTTGGGCCGTCAGCCACCGGGTCGGTACCCTGAAACCTGGAGAAGTTGCTGTGATCGTTGCGGTCTCCACCAAGCACCGCAAGGAATCCTTTGAGGCATGTCAGTTCATTATCGACAAGCTGAAGGAACACGTACCGATCTTCAAGAAAGAAGTCTTTGAAGATGGCGAAGAGTGGGTCGGCGCACGTCCTGAAAAGCAAGCTACTTCACTCAACTAGTCGTACCTTTAGTTGACAGTTGACAAATATTCAATTGACAAAACACTTGTCAATTGCCTTTTGTCAACTGTCCATTCATTTTTTCCTCGCAAAGTCTCGCTTGCCCCCTTTTTTGCCCATCAACTGAATAGACTCAATGCGAATGTCGTGTGATAGGGCTTTGCACATATCATAGATGGTAAGTGCAGCCACAGCGGCAGCGGTCAGGGCTTCCATTTCAACGCCAGTCCTGGCCTTCAGACTTGCGGACGTGTTGATCACGGCATACTCGCCTTCGACGGTGATGGTGACCGTACAATCATCCAAACCAATAGGATGACAAAGTGGGATCAGTTCCGAGGTCTTCTTTGCTCCCATGATGCCGGCAAGGACTGCCGTTTGAAAGACAGGGCCTTTGCGTAGCATCAACTCGTCGCCCGTCAATTGACTCATGATTTCAGGACCCAGCCACACCCTGGCCTGAGCATTGGCTGTGCGGGCGGTCACGGCTTTGCCACCCACGTGAACCATCGTTGGATTTCCCGAGCGATCAACATGACTTAGCTTCCTCTTCATTTCTTTTTATCTTGAATCAAAAATAACCATTTCATGGTCAGTGTGTCAGAAGCCACCCGGCTTATTCAGGAACAGATTTACCGCCCAGGCCTGGAGCGGGTAAAAATTGAAGCCTCCGAAGGGCGAGTCCTTGCAGAGACCATCAAGGCAGACCGCGACTTTCCCCCTTTCGACCGGGTAGCGATGGATGGTATTGCCATCGCCTACAAAGCCATCGAAGAAGGATGGGAAGGGTTTCGCGTAGAGGGCATTCAGCCGGCAGGCCAGCCACGACTCACCCTGAAGAACGATAAAAACTGTATCGAAGTGATGACAGGCGCCATGCTTCCCATCGGCTGTGATACCGTGATCCGGTATGAAGATGTCGTCATCGTGAACGACATCGCCAAGCTCAAAGTCAAGACGGTGACCCTGGGCCAAAGCATTCATCCGCGCGCTCAAGATGCTCAGCGGGGCGCAGTCATTCTTGCACCCGGCGTGAGAATTTCAACGGGCGAAGTTGCCCTTCTCGCAGCCGTCGGACGACTGGAGACAGACGTGTATCGATATCCAAAGACCGCAATCGTCGCAACGGGCAATGAGCTGGTCGACATACACGATCGCCCCCTTCCCCATCAGATTCGCCGGTCCAACAGCTATGCCCTGCGCGCAGCGCTCCACACCTTGGGATGTCCCGCCGATCTCTTTCATTTGACCGATGAGCGCAATGCGATGGAGCGGGAACTTGGAAAATTGTTTGGGACCTACGAGGTGGTCATTCTCAGTGGCGGTGTTTCCAAGGGTAAGTTTGATTTTGTCCCCGCCGTACTTCAATCGCTCGGCGTCACGACCGTTTTCCATCAGGTAAGTCAGAAGCCGGGCAAGCCCATCTTCTTTGGAACCACAAAAAAGCAAGTTGTCTTTGGTCTTCCTGGAAATCCTGTATCCACCTTCCTCTGTTTCTACAAATACATCCGGCCGTGGTTGCTGCAAACGATTGGCACAAAGCCTGCTGAAGAATTTGCGATTCTGACTCAGGCTATTGACATGAAGAATGGAGATCTTACTCACTTTCTTCAGGTCAGGTTAACCAACGAAGCAGGTAAGCGCCTGGCCACCCCTGTCCCTGGTGGGGGTTCAGGGGATTTCGCCAATCTTCGTGATGTCGACGGCTTTCTTGAAATCCCGCAGGGAAAGCCCGTTTGCTCTGCAGGGGAAGCCTTTCCTTTGGTCCCGTTTCGTGGTGCCTATTAGGCTTGTCTTGCTTAGCGCCGGTCGAGCTACTAACTTCGCAGCCCGTGAGCGGTGAGCAGTAAACAGTAAAACAGTGAGCGGTAAACAGTAAACGGTGGAACGGATTGCCCCGATGGAGCGTCTCGCTGAATCGGGGTGAACGGCTCGTCTCCAAAAGAGCAGCACTCCTCCTCTAGTTATTCCTTTAATCCTTCAATCCTTTAATCAAGGTCTATGTTTGAAAGTTTAGGTCAGAAAATTGAGAAAGCCATCCAAACCCTGAAAGGTCAGGGTCGGATCACGGAGATCAACGTTGCAGGAACGATCAAGGAAATCCGTAAGGCGCTTATTGATGCTGACGTCAATTACAAGGTCGCCAAGGAAGTTACGGACGAAATTAAGGTCAAGGCCATGGGGCAGAATGTGCTGACGGCCATCTCGCCGGGGCAGCTGCTCACGAAGATCACCAACGATGAGCTTACACGGCTCATGGGCGGAGAGAGTGAAGACATCACCATTGAGGGTAACCCCGCTGTGATCCTGATCGCTGGTTTACAAGGTTCTGGAAAAACAACGTTCTCGGGTAAATTGGCCAATTACCTCAAGCGTCAGGGAAGGCAGGTCATGCTCGCCGCTTGCGATGTCTATCGCCCAGCGGCTATCGAACAATTGAAAGTACTTGGTGCCCAGGTAGGCGTTGAGGTATATGCCGATCTGGAAACCAAGGATCCGTTGAAGATTGCGAAGGCAGCCATCGAGCATGCCCGCAAGAACAATCATCGAATTGTCATCGTCGATACGGCCGGACGACTGGCCGTGGATGAGGCTATGATGAATGAGATCGCCGCACTTAAAGAGGAGCTCAAACCCTCAGAGACCCTATTCGTCGTCGATGCGATGACGGGGCAGGATGCGGTAAACACAGCCAAGGCTTTCAATGACAGGATAAACTTTAATGGTGTTGTCCTGACCAAGATGGATGGCGATACCCGGGGTGGAGCCGCACTCTCCATTCGACGGATTACAGAGAAGCCCATCAAGTTCACCAGTGCCGGAGAGAAAATGGAAGCCCTCGACCGTTTCTACCCCGACCGGATGGCCGGGCGTATCCTGGGCATGGGCGACGTGGTGGGATTGGTCGAAAAAGCGCAGGAGTCCTTTGATCAGGAAGAGGCTGATCGTCTTCAAAAGAAGATCCGTAAGAACCAGTTCGATCTCAATGACTTCCTCAACCAACTGGCCCAGATCAAGAAGATGGGCAATATGAAGGACCTGATTGGTATGATTCCCGGTATGGGCAAAGCCATCAAGGACGTCAATGTAGACGATAACGCCTTCAAGCCCCTGGAAGCCATCATACGGTCCATGACCATTACCGAGCGTGAAAACCCCGAAATCATCAATGCCAGCCGGAAGGAGCGCATCGCCAAAGGCAGCGGGACGTCCGTTCAGCAGGTTAATCAGCTGCTCAAACAATTTGGCGAACTGAGAAAGATGATGAAGACCATGAACAAGATGGGAGGTGGCAAGCGTGCCCTTTCAGCGCTGAATCCCTTCGGACGATAACCCGGCAAAAGGCTTTCCAAAGAAGTTGATAGGGTGCCGAACCAAGGACCACCCTGTACCGTTAGTAATGCACTGCAATGGCAGTTATTGATATTGACTACACTAAACCAATCAACACAATGAAAAGAACCCTATTTACGGTATTCCTGCTTGCTATGGCATGCACGATGGTCTTGGCCCAGGACAAGAGCAAACGTCCCAGCCCTCCTGCCACCGCACAAGGCAACATTGACGGTGTCAATGTAAAGATCGATTATTCTGCACCCTCTGCTAAGGGCCGCAAAATGCTCGGCGGCACCGAGGCCTATGGAAAGGTTTGGCGCACGGGTGCCAACGAGGCAACCGTATTCGAAATTGACAAGCCCATCCAGGTCGAAGGACAGGCGCTTCCCGCAGGGAAGTATGAGCTCTTCAGCATCCCGGGTGAGTCCGAATGGACCATCATCTTTCAAAAGCACAAAGGACAGTGGGGCGCCTATGATTACAAGGACACCAACGATGTACTCCGTGTAAAAGTGAAGTCAGGAAAGACTGCTGCTTTTGTAGAAACGTTTGCTATCGCCGTGGAAAAAAACCAGGTAACGCTTCAGTGGGAAAATACGCTGGTAGCGTTTAAGGTAAAGAAAGGATAGATCAGACAGAATAACCTGGGACGTTGAAACGAGGTACGCCGAATTTCAACGTCCCATTTCTTAATCGCCATATTTGTTACAACGTATTGAAATAATCCACCATGAGCATAAGGTCTCGCTCTCTGGACAGGTTCAGTTTATTCACCTTTTGAAATTTCTTCATCTCCTCCTCGCGCTCGCTCCAGATCTTGGTCAGTTCCTTTTTGCTCAGCGGGCGTAATTCAGTTCCCGGGCTGTAGAGTAGCACCCGCTTCTTCGAAATCACATAGTTCTCATTACCAGAGCCTATAGCCGTATTGTAATTGGGCCGCAAGAGTGTGGTCTCTGTCAAAGAATAAACGTCAATCTTTCCCCAGCACAGAACCTCCAAAAAACCCCTTATCGGTGTACCGTTTCGCGTAAAGTCTTTTCCATTGACAAACCTGTGCGGGATATTGGTTAACGAGTCCTTGTATTCAAAAGTCTGGACCATGTTACCGTCGAGTGATTTTACATTCTTATCAAAAAGGATATCAATACCATAGTTAAGCATGTCGTACTTGAGCCCCTTTAATTCATACATTTTGTTCTCACGGTACAGGGTGAGTGAACCGGAGTTCCAACTGGAGGAATAATACGGACTTCCTTCAACCTCCGGGCCATTGCCCCCTGAGCGGAATGGACGCGATTCACGCTCGAGGTCCCCAACCAGACGCATAGTCTTCAAATCTTCATATCCCGTTTGACCTACCGCATACAACGGGAGAAGACCCATCAAACAAAGAATAGAGAATCTCTTCATAGCCGCAATAATAAGAAAAGCCCGGCTAAAATAGCCGGGCTTTCTTTTTAATGGTTAAACACACTAAGGAATAGTCAATCCAAGCGGCCATCCGCCTGTACGCGTCAATGTGGTTCTACCTCCATCGGGCCATGTACTCATCCAGTCAATTACAAGACTAGTACCGTCGTTAGAGACGAGAGTCCAGGTATATGAATCCCCATATTGGTCTGTTCCCGTAATCGAAAGCACATTACAAGCATCATTGAGCGTTTGGCCAGCAGAAGGAGAATCGCCATATGCACAATCAAAGATTCCAAAGCTGCCATCTCCAATTGCATACTGTCCAGGGCCTGTCTCCGTAAATGTAGTGGTTCCTGTTACTGGCTCCGCGCAACCTGCTGGACCGCCTCCTGCAATTCCATTGATTGTCGAATACGTAATCGTGCCACCCAAAGTCGAGGGACAAACCACAGCCACCTGATTTCCAAAGGGTGACTTGTAAACACCACCGAGTGAAGAAATAGCCGTGTTCACATTGGTGCTAGTATAAATACTACCATCCGGGAAGTGCATGGCCTGACGGAAGAAGAACTGGTCGGAGCCATCAACCTCGGTAGCGGGGTTAAGCCCTAGTAATGTCATCGTTTCCGAAGCAGTCTTGCTGATCAATATCCTCGGCAGACCGGTCGTGGCGTCAGCAACAAACTCAGAAGCCTGGTATGTGGCCATTAACGCTTCTGGCTTATTGTTGGTGCCGTTACCCGGTGTCCGATCAATGAACGAGACAAACAGTTCAACTTTCGTGAACAGCTTACCGCGCTCGCGGTCGTTGGCCTCCAAAACCACCTCGTACTTCGCCGCAGGAATATTGGTCTTGTCGAATGTAACCGATGTAATTATCACTTGTTTCAAGATGCCTGCATTGGCATTGTTGATCGTGTCAAACGGAAGCGGATACTTGCTTTCGTCTGTACACGAAAACCCCAGCGCCATCAGAAACAGGACGAGGATGAATATATATTTGTTTTTCATGTTGCGTTTCATTTATTGAATTACTTAACGAAACCGTCTGGGTTGTTATCCCAAAACACCTTAACCTCATTGTTCGCCTTCTGAACCGCCTTGTTGTTACGAATCACGTAAACGGCAGGGTAGGTAAACGAGCGGTAAAACTTACCGGGATTCGCGGCAAGTCCAGGCTGAAGATTAGCTGGCTTACCCGTTCTCCGAATCGTATTGTACGCTTCAATACCGTTACCCCATAGGGCAACCCAGTATTCTTTTACCAATACATCCAGCTGGTTTTGAGCAACTGTCGTGTTCGGGGGAATCGCCGGGCCATCATAGTTGGCCAGCACAACATTCACATAGTTGTTAATACCTGAGGCTGAAGGAACAAAACCAGGGTTAACGACCGATGAATTGAAGCTTGTGACTTTGGAAATAGAAGCCCGAACGGCTTGATCCAGAAGTGCACGTGCTGCAGGAGCGCTACCCACCAGCGTTAACTGGTATTCAGCCTCCATAAACAGTCTGAACGAGTGCATCATGATGGGGAGAATACCTTTACCTCTTGCACCCGAAGACAGGCCTTGATCGGTAACCGGAGCTGCATCATTGGCATCAAAACGGCCGCCCGCAGGGTACAAACCATACGTCGTACGTTTCAGACCATCGGGAGGCGTACCCTCGTTGTTCAGGTGATCACGTCCCCAATATCCTTCAGGTAACTGACAATATGCTGTACCGGGAGGATAGTGAAGGGGCGGGAAGCCAACATACGGGAAGGTCGGGATGGAGCACGACAATTCGTTTACATCCGTTGTTTCCGCATTCACCTGACGATAGAAGTAATACCGGATGCGCGGATCCTTGAAGCCCTTTGCATCAAACAATTCCTTCATGTAGGAATTGGACATATACTGTCCGGCGCTGGTCAGGTAGTTATTGTAGAACCAGGGATGGTAGGTATTCGGTGCACTTACGCTATTGGCAGGGGCACTGAACACAAAATCTTCCGAAGCACTGCTGATCATGTCGCCACCAGCGATCAGGGCAGCAATAGCGGCTTGAGATCCCGCAGCATCAATCAGTCTGCGCTGAAGGTGCCATTTCATCAGCAAGGTATTGGCCAGCTTGCGCCACCTGACCGTATTGCCACCATAATAAAGATCCTGAGTCGCCTTGGTTGTTGAAGCCGTTACAGCGTTCAAATCAACAATGGCCTCATCAAGCAACGTCTTGGCAGCATTGTAAACATCAGCACCTGCATCAACAGCGGGGTTAAACTCGGCCGTATTGAATGCCTGGGAGTACGGTACATCACCGAAGTAGTCCACAAGCGTCATCAATACATACGCCTTCAACACCTTGGTAGTACCCTGATAGTAAGGATTGTACTCAATTTCTGTTGTGGCGGGATCCTCAACGGTTTTGCTAAGCAGCAGGTTAGCGTTCACCATCAAATCAGAATAGGCATTCTGCCACATTCCGTTGAATGTATTCGCGCTGTACGCGTTCTCGTACGTTCCACCAAACATGGCCAGCATTCGGGCATTATCCATACCAAAACCTGTTGCCGTTAGGAAGAAACCTCCAAAACTCAACTGAACACTGTTGAAGATAAAGTCGTTGTTGGCCTGATCGGGCGACAACGCGCTGGGGTTCACCAGGTGATCCTCCAGGTTACAGGAAGAAGCCACAATCAGTGCTACCGACAGGACTACCCCCTTTGCGAAATTGGATATCTTATTTTTCATTGTTTTCATCAGTTTAGGCTTAGAAGGTAAGTCTGATCATACCACCAAAGCGACGTGCACTGGGACCGGTGAAGAGGTCAAATCCAAGACCGTTACCTACACCCGTGCTCAACACATCCGTATCAAAATTGATCTCCTTGGGAATGTTCACCGCTTTGAACCAGAGGTTCTGACCTGAAATTCCCAGTGTTACCCTCTTGAACGGGGTCTTTTGGATAAGTGACTGCGGCAGATCGTAGTTCAGGCTGATGTCACGAAGACGGATCGTCGTTCCATCATAAATCTGCAACTCACTTGGGCCGAAGGCCACGTTATTGAAGTAAACAGCAGCCGAAGTAATCTGAATATCGTTCTTAATATACTCAGCTTCGCCAGGGCTACCGAACGCAGGGTTTTGCTTCACGCCAGGCAGTACGAAGGTGCGATCGTGATCGAAGTCAACAAACTTCGAAGTACCACGGCCAATCAGCGTTGCTGTAGTCAGCGACCAGATGTCGCCACCCTGACGGTATTCCATCTGCGCGCTGAGGGTGAAGCCCTTCCACATGAATGTATTGAACAACGACGCGTTCCACTGAGGGTTCGGATCACCGATACGCTTGATATCATCGGAAACCAGGTAGTCACCTGTGCTGCCCACGATCATCTCACCTGTTGCGGGATCACGGGGTACAAACGTACCATAGATCACGTTGTAAGGTTCGCCGGGAACAGCATAGTTACCAAGGTCAGAATACGCACCGCCGGGGATCTGAACACGGCTCAAGCCGCTACCCAGTTTGTCCACCACGGAGCGATACGCCCACCAGTTAAAGGTAATGTCCCACTGGAAGTCGCCCACTTTAACCGGTGTACCCCTCAACGACAACTCGACACCTTTCGTGGATATTTCACCTACGTTGATACGGGTAGTTGTGTATCCGGTGGAAGGATCCAGCGGAGCATCCGTAATCAGGTCAGTCGTCGTGCGGGTATACATGGAAAGGTCAAGTCCTAAACGGTTCTTCAGGAAGCTACCTTCGATACCGGCTTCGATTTCCGACTGAAGCTCAGGCTTCAGGTTCGGGTTACCGAGGCGGTTCGAGAGGGAGTTGGAAACAACCGGCTGAGCGGCTCCGTCGAGGAACGAACGAGGATCAGAGGCCAGTACACTACGTGTTGCATACGGCTGAGGATAACCTGCAGACGTACCGTAGTTCAAGCGGACCTTGATCTGATTGATCATGTCGGACTCAAAACCGAAGGCCGTTGTCGGAATGAACGACACGCTGACGGAAGGATAGAAAATGCCTTGATTCTCCTTTTCAACCGTAGACTTCTGGTCATACCGACCCTGGAAGTTCAGGTATGCAAAGTCCTTATAGCCCAACGTTGCCGTTCCATAGTAACCATACAGAATTGTAGTCTCCTGGAAGTTCAAATTATTTCCCGTGAAACTGTTGATGTTGCTATGGGTAAGGAAGTTGGAGTGGTTCATGAACCCGAACACCACTTGCTGTGCACTTTCCATACCATCTTGATAGTAGAGATCGCGACGGTTATTGAGACCCAACACAAAGTTCAGGTTCAAATCCTGGCTGAGGTCTTTGTTATACGACACAAAGATATCATGG
The DNA here is from genome assembly GCA_964392375.1 of uncultured Ohtaekwangia sp. Taxonomy (GTDB): domain Bacteria; phylum Bacteroidota; class Bacteroidia; order Cytophagales; family Cyclobacteriaceae; genus ELB16-189. The sequence continues at coordinate 16,635 of CAYMPU010000076.1, forward strand.
TTCCAAATGGTGTTCTGTCCCGTAACAGTACGATACAGACCGTTGATATTCTGGGGACCACCTTTGTTGACCTGGTACTGCTGGTACTCCGTATAGGTGTCAAGACCTACGCGGTAGGTGATGTCCAGTCCTTCCATGATCTTGTAGCTGAACGAAGTGCGACCAAAGAAGCGCTTAACATCATTTGTTGAAGCAGTGTACTTGGCCGTCCAACGAGGGTTCTGAATGTCGTTACCTCCGCGATAGTAGGCACTCTGGTGCGTAACCGGAGTTTCAAACGGCATTCCCATGAGGTCAATGTTACGCGGTGTATAGAATACGTCGGCAAAAATGGATACTCCATCACCTGCCGTACCGGAACCGTTACCTGCAGAAATCGGAGGCGTCTTCTGGTCTGTGGCCGCATAGTTGAAGCTTGTGCTCACTGAGAATTTCTCAGTCACCGTGGCATTGAAACCAATACCAAAGTTCAACTTGCGCAGCGTGTTGTTAGGAATAAAACCTTCATCCTCGAGGTAGCTGAGGGATGCGTTGTAGCTCATGTTCTCAGACCCACCGTTCACGTTCAGTGAGGTGTTGGACGAGAAACCATCTTTGAAGAAGTCCTTCACGTTGTTCGGATACGCCTGATAGGGAACCTTCGTGCCGAGGAATTCAGGGAACTGATTCCGGATAGCGGCCGGTGCGTTGGACAACGGGTGAGGAATGGAGTCGGGTGAACCCAGTGCTCCGAATTTCGGACCCCAGTTACTGAAGAAGAATCCCCAGTTCTGGTCGAAGCCGTTACCGTAGTTATTCTGCAACTCGGGCATCGAAGCGATGGAGGTCACAAAATAAGACTGGTTCAAGTTGACCTCGAACTTCTCTTTTCTTTTGCGGGCATTTTTTGTGGTTACGATCATAACACCGTTACGACCCTGCTCACCATAAAGAACCGCGGCGCTAAGGCCCTTCAACACGTCGATACGCTCAATGTTGTTGGGATCCAAGTCGAGGAAGCGGCTAGGCGTAGCCTGGTTACCACTCAGGAAGTCACCCTGCGCGTTTGTGCTGGAGTTGAAAGGAACTCCGTCCACAATCCACAAAGGCTGCTTATTGCCCGTAATGGTAGTATAACCGCGGATGATGATGTTGGTACCCGTACCGGATACACCGCCCGTGTTGGTAATGTTCACACCGGGGATTTTTCCCTGGAGCAGGCGGGCCAGGTCAGCTTCTGGCTTCTGCGCCATCAGGTTACCACCCACACTGGTCACTGAATATCCAAGGGCTCGTTTGTCCTGCTGGATACTCTGTGCTGTTACCACGACCTCGGTCAACTGCTGAATGTCAGCGGCAAGACCGGCATCGATAACTGAACGTTCACCGATTTCTACCTCTTGCGTGGTATACCCAATGAACGAAAATTGAAGCGTTCCGCCTGCAGCAGGAACCGCCAATTTATAGTTTCCTTCAGCGTCCGTTACGGTACCGTTGGAAGTGCCTTTGAGCAACACGTTTACTCCAGGAAGTCCACCCCCGTCATCGGCGGAGGTAACCTTACCTGAAATAGTCCGTTCCTGCGCCAAGGCACTGAGCGCAAAAACGAACGAGAATAGTACGAGTAAAAACTTCCTCATAGTATGTGGTTTAGGTTAGAAAGTGATAAAGTTAAAAAACTAAGGTCCCAATCCTAGACCTCAAAAGGGGAATTTTTAACAAGATGTTAACTTTAGAGTTATTACTAACACACAAGATAGTAATACTACTTTCTGCAGAATGGGGATAATTTAAGGTCTTTCCGGTGGGAGCCGGTCTTTTATAATGAGTAGTCCTCCTTCATAAAGCCTTCCAATAAATTGTCATTTCTTTGCCTTCCAACCATTGTGAACACCCACGCCAAACATCCCGTGCACATTTTAGGTCGATCCGACAGGGTTGATCTACCCAACCTTGGACTCGAAAACGTTCACGCCAAAATTGATACCGGAGCATACACGTCAAGCCTCCACTGCAGTTCAGCACACGTTGTGGATGGGAAACTGGAGTTCATCTTGCTGGACGAAGAGCATCCCGAATTTACCGGCATGCCATTTCGCGTTAAGAAATTCGTTCAGCGTGAAATCCGCAATTCGTTTGGTGAAGCTGAGCTCCGGTATGTCATCCGAACCCGCATACGCATTCATGGCCGGCTCATCCGCGCGGAATTCTCACTCAGTAACCGGGGAAATTTGCGATTCCCAGTTCTTCTGGGAAGAAAAATTCTCCGTCACCGGTTTCTGATCGACGTGACCAAAAAAGATTTATCTTTCATTCATAAACAGAATGGCTCATCGAATGAGCCCCCTTCGTCTCCCGCGTCATGAACATCGCCATCCTCTCCCGCGACTCAAAGCTCTACTCTACGCGCAGACTCAAAGAGGCCGGAGAGGCTCGTGGCCACAAGGTTGAGATCATCGACCACATGAAATGCATGCTCATCATCGAGAAGAAAAATCCGATGGTATGGTATAACGGACGGAAGCTGGACTATTTCGATGCCATCATCCCGCGCATCGGCGCATCGGTCACGTTTTATGGCGCAGCCGTCGTCCGGCAATTTGAAATGATGAAGGTATTCACCGCTGTGGAGTCGCAGGCACTCATCCGCTCCCGCGACAAGTTGCGCAGCATGCAAATCCTCTCGAGGGCTGGCTTGGGACTCCCCAAGACCATATTTATGGACTATTCACGCGATACGGAGGGTATTGTGGAGGCTGTGGGTGGAGCTCCGGTGGTCATCAAACTTCTGGAAGGCACGCAGGGACTTGGTGTCGTGCTCGCTGAAAACCAGAAAGCAGCACAGTCCGTCATTGAAGCTTTCCACGGCGTGAAAGCACGGATCATCGTTCAAGAGTTTATCAAGGAAGCCAAGGGCGCCGACATCCGGGCCTTCGTCGTGGATGGTGAAGTGGTCGGCGCGATGCGAAGGCAGGCGCGCGACGGTGAGTTCCGATCCAACCTGCACCGTGGAGGTGTTGCGACGGTAGTGAAACTCAATCGCCAGGAAAAACACAGCGCCGTCACCGCCGCCAAGAAACTGGGGTTGGGTGTAGCCGGCGTTGACATGCTTCCGTCCAAGCGCGGGCCCTTAATCATCGAAGTGAATTCAAGCCCAGGCCTGGAAGGCATTGAAGGCGCGACCAAGGTGGACATCGCTGGTAAGGTGATCAGTTATCTGGAACGCAATGCGGGGAAGATGAAAATTCAAAAAGATAAGGTGAACGCATGATCGTTCATAAACAATTCTTAAGACTATGATGAGCCAATGGCTGTTGGGTATGAGTGGAGCAATCTATTTCGGATTGGGCACCCTCCACTTAGGCTATACTTTCTTCACCCTGAAGTTCAAGCCCTTCGATGCTTCGGTCGAAGAAGGCATGAAGCGCACCAACCCCCTACTCACCCGCCAAACAACGATGTGGAAGGCCTGGATGGGGTTCAATGCCAGCCACAGCACGGGAGCCATGTTCTTCGGATTTATGCTGCTCTACTTTGCATTAAGCAAACAACGAACATTTGAAGACTCCTCCGTTCTTCAAGGCATTGCCGTGCTGAACTCGATCTTCTATCTTGGCCTGGCAAGAGAATACTGGTTCCGTATCCCCTTAACGGGCATCGCTTTGGCTACTGCATCGATGGTTCTTTCCGTCATACTTATCAATTTCTTCTAGCGCAAGCTGAACAACGATCATGAAGGAAGTTGTCATCGCAGGCCAAACGATACGTCCGGGAGAGTTCCGGGAAATCATCATCAACATTGCCCGGCTCCCATCGCGCACACAAATCGACACACCGATTTATGTCTACCGTGCGCCACTTGATGGGCCCACCATGGCCCTCACGGCTGGCATGCACGGGGATGAAATCAACGGAATGGAAATTGTACGACGCATCATCAACGCGGGCCATAACAAGGTTGCGCGTGGCACGACGGTCTGCATGCCTATTATTAATGTGTACGGGTTCCTAAACTATTCGCGCGATGTTCCGGATGGAAAGGATGTCAACCGCTCATTTCCAGGAAGCAAGAACGGTTCGCTGGCCTCCCGTGTGGCTTGGCACATGACGCATGACATCATTCCCTGCATTGATGTGGGTATTGACTTTCACACGGGCGGCGCTATGCGTACCAACTTTCCCCAGGTACGGTGCATGATGCAGGAGCCCCGCAATGTGGAACTCGCCCATGCCTTTCACGCGCCGTTCACCATCGACGCTCCTTTCCGTCCGCACTCACTGCGACAGACTGCAGCCAAGAAAGGAAAGAACATCATTGTCTACGAAGGCGGCGAAAGTCTCCGCATGGATTTTCATGCCATCGAAGAGGGCGTCAACGGCACACTGCGTCTTATGAAGCACTTGAACATGATCGACTGGGCGCCGGAGCCAAAGGTCGAATCAAGAATTATCTGGAACTCATCCTGGATTCGCGCACGGACAGCCGGCATCTTTCATCCCCAGGTTCAGGCCGGCGACTTGATCCACAAGAATCAGTTGGTCGGCAACATCACCGATCCTTTCGGGGAATTCCATGAACAAATCAAATCACCGGTCACCGGATACCTCGTGGGCCTCAACAACAACCCGGTGGTGAATGCAGGCGATGCGCTGATGCATGTGGGCATGGATGATCACTGCAAGCTTCATCCGAATGACGGTGAGTAGTAAGTAGAGTTGACAGTTGACAAAAGACAATTGCAAAACGTATTGTCAATTCATGCCAGCGTTAGTATACGTTTAACGTAAATTAAAAATCCGGGCAAGGAATAATCAACTTATCCTTCGGTGGCTTGCGCGGATTGCGGGTAGGCCATGAGTACGAGAGGCTGAACTCATGCGCTCCACCGCTTGCCGTACCCAATTGGGAAATGGTATAGTCGTAGCTGTAACCAATGTTCAGGACATCCTTCTCTCCTTTCAAGGTCAGTCCTACGAGCAACACGATCGACTCGTTGTTGGCATAACCATTGACATTATTGAAAGGAATACCCCGATACCACGTTCCTATAATCAACGGCTCAAAGGTGTAATACAAACCGAGATCAGCCTGACTGAAAGGACCCTGGCTACGATATTGAAACACCGGAGCTATACTCCGTTCGCGGGGGCGCGCAAAAAATCCTGTACCGAGAACACCGGGTCTGAAGAAAAACTTCCATCCGGCATGAAAAGAAAACTTTCGCTGCAGCGGATCATCTTCACCGAGGATGGATTGATTTGGCTCCGTTATATGATGCATCGCTATGCCCAACCAGGCATTCTTTGAAAAGAACAATCCTCCGAATGACAGGTCGGGGAAAAAGGAACTTTGTCCAGTATTGAGCGCCTCTGCCGTTGGGTTCACCAACTGACCCGTGTTGGGGTCAAACTGATCACCGAAACGCAGTTCGTCAAAATTGATGGAACGGTTGACCACAGCCACCTGAACACCCGGGCGGAAGGAGATGTCTTTCGTGAGTTGAAGCTGATAAGCATACTGCAGCCCCAGACTGATCGATTGCAATCCAACAATACCTACATAATCTCGGGTGAGAATTCCTCCAACACCGCTGTTCTTGTCTTCAATATAAAAGTCGGCATAGGCCGATACCGTCGTGAAGTTGGCATCAATCGATGGCCATTGGTTGCGGTAGTTAATGCCCACACGACCTTGCTGCGTCGATCCCGCAAAGGCAGGGTTCATGTAAAGGGGCGCCGCATAAAATTGAGAAAACTGGGGATCCTGGGCAGTTACCGAAACGGAGACTGCCGGGATCAACACAACCAGGAAGAGCAAAATCCGGTACACCATACTGGGGTAAAACAGTTTCCTCATTGAAGCAAAGTAAATCTATTTGAGTCTCTTATGAAAGTCTGCTGCAGACGCCGTTTACCTAACGACAAATTCAGCCAAATTATATACTTTCGTGTGGTTTGATCGTTTTACAATTGCGATGGTAACTAAGAATCAGCAGGTTGGGTGATGAAGTGAATGATTGACCGGGCACGCATGCGCAAACTATTCCTTTTCCTCTTCCTGAATATGCTGGCGGTCGCGGGGTTCTCACAGAACCTGGAGCGGTACAATTGGTATTTTGGCAATTCTACGCAGGCCATCCGCTTCAACCGGACTTCGACACTCCCATCCATAGTTTCCAAAGCCATTCCTTTTGGTACCGGAGGAAGCTCCACAGCATCCGATCCCACCAACGCCAACCTCCTCTTCTATACGGACGGCAACAACGTCTTTGACGCCTCGCACTTCGTGATGCCTAATGGCGGCGGGCTGACCGCGAACACATCGGGCAACCAGCCGACGGTGATTTGCCCGGTGCCCGGACAACCGAAAAAGTACTTTGTTTTCACCAACACTGCCAACTTCCCCGCCGGTGGCTCGATCAGCGTAAGCGTGGTCGACATGAACCTGTTTGGTAACGCACTTTTTCCGGCTACTGCCCTTGGCGATCTTGAATCAAAAAACATTGCTGTTCCCGGATTGATTAACCGTGCGGAAGGAATGATTCTTATTCCCGATGCCAACGGAATCGATTTTTACCTGGTGACTCAGCAGATCAACTCGCAGACCTATTCTGTGACGACCATCAACGCCGGCAGTTACACCGGTACTTACAATACCAATAACATATCCGGGCTCGGGCTCCCAACGTCCGTTGCCAACTTTTCGTACCACGCCGGCACCAACCGGATTGCCGTATCTCCACAGGATACCAATACCGATGCCATTATTCTAACGTTTGATCCGACGAACGGCAACCTCGCCTTCGATCGCTTCATCTTCAATTCCGGATTGCCCACCACCACCAATCAATCAATCTACGACATTGAATTTTCGGCAAACGGAAACTTCCTGTATCTGTCTCGCCACGGTGAAGCAGGCATCACGGCCGACGTGCTCCAGTACGATTATGCAAATCCGACATCGACATTGCTTTCTGTCCTGCCAGCCGGAATCTTTCGAAGCTACGGTGTGCAGATGGCGCCCGATAGCATGATCTATCATTTGTACCAGTCCGTTGCCGCAGGCCCGTTTCTGCTTGGCCGCATCACGGATCCTGACAGCATCGCCGCAAAAACATTGTACGCTCCTGCTGTCCTCACGGCAACTTCTTTCGTGGGGACTCAGTTTCCATCCTTCGCGGCACGGACCCGTGTAACGATGACCGTTGATTTCACCTTTGCCGGAACATGCCAGAACAATGCAACTGCGTTTTTCCCTACGGTAACTCCCGGTGCCGACAGTGTTCGGTGGGACTTTGGTGACCTGACGGGATCTACAGCCTGGAGTCCGGTTCACCTGTACGGGGCTGCTCAATCTTACAACGTTACACTGACTGCCTTCTTCCAGGATCAGACGCAGACGGCGACGAAGCCTGTCACCATTCAGGCCTTCCCGCTTCAGTTGAATCTCGTTCAAGACACGACAGCCTGCCGCAGTGAGTTCCCGGCTCCCCGCGGCACTGCTTCACCCACTCAGTTTTCTGTTAAGGTGAGCGTTACCGGTGGCACTGCAACCAGTTTTGTCTGGTCGAACGGCGACCTGACGGATACACTGTTTCCAGATTCTGCAGGATATTACTATGTCGTGGTTTCCGATGGCTCAGGGTGCTCAACCTATGCGGGCGTCAACGTTAAAGAGTACGGACTGCAAGATCAACGAGCGAACATCTGGTACTTTGGAAACAAAGCGGGTATCGACTTCAATACTCCTCCTCCGGTTCCGCTTTCCGATGGAGCCATGGATGCGCCGGAAGGTTGTGCGATCATCTGCGACCGCAATGGAAAGACCATCTTCTATACGGATGGAAGCAATGTGTATGACAAAACCCATGCATTGATAGCTACGGGCATTGGAGGCGATCCCTTAGCCTCGCAGTCCAGTATCGTTGTTCCTGTCCCGGGCGACGAAACACTCTATTATATATTCACCAATGAAGCAGTCAACGGTGGTTCGGGGAATATGGTGCGCTACAGCCTCTTCGATCTCAAACTTAATGGCGGCCTCGGGGATGTGGTCCAGCAAAGTCTACCCTTGTTCTCCCGCAGCACCGAACGCCTGACAGCCAGCGGCCAATGGCTCATCATCCATGAGGCCGGCAACAACACCTTCCGTTGCTATCCCATCAGCGCGGCCGGCATAGGCGCACCTACATTGACAGCCATCGGCTCCGATCATCTGCCCAGCCCGACGGAGAACGCTGAGGGGTATATGAAATTAGGCCCCAACAACAACCTGGCTGTTGCACTCTCTACCCCGGGCACCAGCAACGTGCTGGAGTTGTTTACGCTTGTCGATTCATCAGGGGTACTCACCAATTACCGCAAGATCGATCTCCAGGAACCGAACGGGCAGGTTTACGGTGTTGAGTTCTCACCCGGTGGAAATAAAGTTTTCGCCACGGTCAACAAGAGCCTGGGATCGTCGCACATTTTTGAATACTTCATCGATTCTATCGGCAATCCGTACTTTAAGCAAAAGATTACCCAGCCTGCCGAGTTGGGTGCGATCCAGCAAGGTCCTGACGGCACCCTGTATGTGGCCGTAAACGGGGCGGGCAGCAACTTCCTCGGTACCATCCAGGCCGACGACGACACCACCCGCTTTTCCTCCTTTACCTTGAACGGCTTTGCGCTTGCCGGGGGCACCAACTCGCGTCTTGGTTTACCCAACTTCATCCAACAGATTTCTAATGCTACCGGCGGACCGAGCATCGACTATACGGGTGTTTGTCTGGGCACGCCTACACGATTCATCGGAACACCGACAGATGCTATTGACAAATTCTTCTGGGCATTCGGAGATGGTGCCACGGCGATTGACAGCGCAACCATATCGCACACCTATGCTTTGGCCAATACCTACCTCGTCAGCATGCGCCTGACCAACCGCTGCGGTCTTGACACCACGCTGACCAGAAACGTGACCATTGTGAACCCTCCTGCTCCCCCCACAATCCCAGGTGCGGCAGCACTTTGTAACGGACCCGTGACACTCGATGCCAACACAGGAAATATCCCCGGCCTTACCTACCTCTGGTCAGGAGGTGCAACAACCCAGACATTGGTTATTACCGAGCAGTCAATCGTTTCGGTGACGCTCACGGATACTTTTGGGTGTACCTCCAACGGCACGAGCCTGATAGCCGACAACCGACCGCAACTGGATCTTGGGCCAGACCAAACGCTATGTCAGAATTCCTTTGCTCTGGCGCTCAACGCACAGAATCCGGGAGCCAACTATGCTTGGACAGTAACCGGTCCCAATGGTGGCGGCCCCACTTCAGGACAGAGCCGTGCGCTGACGACCACCTTACCTGGCGTGGATACATATCAAGTAATTGTTACCGATCCCGTAACGCTCTGTACGGTTACGGAAGACCTTGTCGTTACCATCGTGGCCTCACCTTCTTTCGCGTTGGGTGGAACAAATCCTACCACCTGCAATGGCACCGACGGCATACTCACGGTTACAATCAATGCAACGGTGCCAGCGACAGGTCCGTACTCCTATTTTATTACGGGTCCCGGAGCGTTCAATCAACAGGCCATCGACCAGTCCCCGCAGCCGCCTATCATTTTCAACGGATTGAGTGCCGGAACCTATTCCGCAGTGCTCAATGATCAGATTTCCGGATGCACCATTTCTCAATCGTTCGGATTGTCGGATGCACCCTTTATCGCAAACGCTGTACCCCTCGCTCCCAATTGCGACCCCGTTACCATAGAAATAACGACCAACGCCGTAGCCTTCCCGTTGCAATATCAATTGACCGAAAATGGATCCGGAACGATCACCGGTCCTACCGGTGGAATTGCTACACCGGTATTCAATACGACCCCTGTTCCCCAAGGGACATACACCATCGAGATCACCGATGCCGCTACCTGTATTCTTGTCATCAACAACTTTGCTGTAACGCCAAACGCACCGCTTCCGATTGCTTTTACCAATAACATTTGCGCAACCCCTCCTACCATCACAGTGGTCAGCGCGGGAGCCACCAACTTCGCCTGGGTGGGTCCAGGCATTGTCGGTCCTACCAACGCGGCAAGCATCCAGGTATCGGGCCAAGGATCATTTACGTATACAGTGACGGTATCCGGTGGTCCCGGCACATGTCCGAATACGCTTGCCAATCCCGTTGTGTTGGATAATCCGATTGCTGACTTTACACAAAGTGACCCGTGCCAGGATGCGGTTATTCTTACGGCAACGCCTTCAGGGAACTACACCTACCGATGGTATCGCAACGGATCGGCGACCATTTCAGCTTTGGGTGAGTTTCTATCCCTTGGGCTGGCCGATGATGGCGCAACATTCCAGTCCGAAGTATTCAGCACACTCAGTGGATGTACGTCGCCGAAATCAGCCGTCAAGGCGGTGCAGGTAACGGGTGTTGTTGATGCGGGCGTCACGGCAACTCCTGCTTGTGAGGACGGTCAGCCGTTTACACTTACTGCGGTAACGGGTGCTGTCGGCGTAAACTATGCGTGGTACAGGGAAAATGTTGTCCTCACCGGTGAGAATGCTTCAACAACAAGCCAGACCGTTGAGGGAAATTACAAGGTCGAGATCTCCAAAGCGACGTGCATCGCCGAGGCACCCATCACGATTGAACGGGCACCACTCCCCGTCGGCAATCTCCCCAACCGTACCGTGATCTGCAACGATCCCGAAAATACGGATCCCGCCTCAAGTCAGGTGGACCTTGACCCGGGCGTCTTCGTCCAGTATGAATGGTTTAAGAATGAACTTACCTTAAACTATAGCCAGCAAGTACTCACCGCCACCAGCGAAGGATTGTATCGTGTTGACCTTACCAACTCATTCAACTGTGTTGCTCCTGATGAAGTTGAAGTGCTCAACGACTGCCAGCCGGTTATTGAATCGCCCAACGCATTCCGACCCACCTCGGCTGTTGATACCAACAAGAATTTCTTTGTCATCACGAAGTTCATTACCGACGAGTTCCACATATTTATTTTCAACCGGTGGGGTGAACTTGTTTTCACTTCCAATGATGCTGATTTCAAGTGGAATGGCGGAGTCAACAACGCGCTTAGCCAACCCGCTCCGGGCGGCTCATATTCCTACGTGATTCAGTACGTAAGCTCCTTCCACCCTGAGCGCGGTCTCCAGGAGAAGCGTGGTGGGGTAGCCCTACTCCGATAGTGCACTAGGCACTGGGTGCTGGGAACTGGATATTGGATATTGGACATTGAATATTGGATATTCGATATTGGACTGGGTTCAGAAAAAATTTCAACGATTGCTCATTGAAGTAAGGAGCCACTCCCTTCCTATATTTGTCATTAAATCCAGCAACTCGTGAAAAAGACATTATTCTCCTTACTCTTTGCCATCATCCTCCTGCCCCAGGCTGAAGGCCAAATCATCAAGACCTCGCTCACCCTTACCATTCTCGATGAGATCGGTAACCAGGTGCCCGGTGCTACGGTAACCTTGTATGAAACCGAAGCGGACTACCTGGCGGAGAAAAACCCTGCGGCTTCAGGGGTCAGCGACAAGAAGGGTATTGTCAAATTCAAAGACCTCAAGGCCATCGCCTATTTTGTCATTGCGCGCAAAGGCGACAAAGACAACAGTGGCAAAGGCGAGCAAGTGGGCAAACTGGAAGCCAACAAGTTCAACAAAGCGAATATTGTCATTGAATGACGGCCGGACTTAAGGAAGCGATACAACAGTACGTAACGCTTTATCCTTCCGAAGAAACGACGGCGGCACGTTACCTCGCACTCATCGATCATCCAGATGCTTTCCAACGAACACATCTTCCGGGTCACATCACGGGTTCAGCCTTTATTATTTCCGGGGATTTTCGTCAGACACTGCTGGTACATCATGCCAAGTTGAATCGCTGGCTACAGCCAGGCGGGCATGCGGACGGCGACACCAACGTCATTGGCGTTGCTCTCCGTGAAGCGGAGGAGGAAACAGGTATTAAGCGGCTGGAGCTGCTGTCCCCTGCCATCTATGATCTCGATATACATCCTATTCCCGCCCGCAAGGATTTCCCGGCGCACGATCATTACGACATTCGCTACATGATCAAAG
>CAYMPU010000077.1:0-23663 GCA_964392375.1 uncultured Ohtaekwangia sp.
GGAAAGAATATTGTAGGCGTTGTATTGGCCTGCAATAATTATGACGTGGTTGATCTCGGTGTGATGGTACCTTCTGAAGAGATTCTGGAGGCTGCCCGGCGTGAAAAGGTGGATATCATTGGACTCAGTGGCCTGATCACTCCGTCGCTGGACGAGATGGTGCATGTCGCTAAAGAGATGCAGCACGAGAAAATGGATATCCCACTACTCATCGGTGGGGCCACAACGTCGCGTATCCATACCGCGGTGAAGATTGATCCGTGTTATGATGGTCCGGTAATACACGTATTGGATGCCTCCCGGTCGGTACCGGTGGCGAGTGAGCTGATTAACCGGGAGACCCGCGCCGGGATCAAGGACCGATTCAAGCAGGAGTATGCCCGCATGCGAACCGAGCATGAAGGAAGGCAGCAGGAAAAGAACTATATCAGTTTGGATGAAGCTCGCAAAAATGCTGTGGTTATCGATTGGAGTGAATACCAGGTGACCGCTCCTGCATTTGTGGGCAAGCGCGAATTTCTCAACTACCCACTTGAAGAGATTCGGAAGTACATTGACTGGACGCCGTTCTTCCAGACCTGGATGCTTTCGGGGCGATATCCTGATATTTTGAAGGACAGCATCGTTGGCGTAGAAGCTCAGCGTCTTTACGATGATGCTCAGAAGATGCTCGACACGATCGTCGCTGGCAGAAAGCTCCAGGCCAATGGGGTGCTTGCGTTTTATCCTGCTCAACGGACGGCCACGGATGACGTGGTTTTATACCGTGACCGAGAGATGAAAGAGGAGGTAACTCGCCTTCATTTTCTCAGGCAGCAGAACAAGAAGGCGGCGAACTTGCCAAATTTCTGCTTGTCCGATTTCATCGCTCCACAAAGCAGTGGTAAGAAGGACTATATCGGCATGTTCGCCGTGACCACCGGCGTTGGTCTGGAGAAGCTCATTGCGCCCTTCAAGTCGCAGCAGGATGACTACAAGGAGATCATGGCGAAGGCATTGGCAGACCGCCTGGCGGAAGCCTTCGCAGAGTGTCTTCATGCTAAGGTCAGGGCGGAATGGTGGGGCTATGCCAAGGGTGAGAAGCTATCGACGGATCAAATGATTGCGGAAGAGTACGATGGCATCCGCCCAGCACCGGGTTACCCAGCCTGCCCAGATCACACGGAAAAGAAGACACTTTTCGAACTATTGTCACCCGAGAAGACGGCAGGAATCCAATTGACAGAATCCTATGCCATGTTCCCGGCCTCCTCGGTGAGCGGATATTACTTTTCACATCCTCAATCAAAGTATTTCGGCCTTGGAAAGATTGGCAAAGATCAGGTAGAGGAATACGCCAGGAGGAAGGGGATAGCGGTGGGGGAGATGGAGAAGTGGTTGGCGCCGAACTTATCATACAGTTAATCTGACAGGGGTGCGCCCACATGGAGAACGCACCCACCATACATTATATACCTAGTTACCCAGACACGTACTCATGAAAGTAATCGACCACATCAACAACGCCAAGGGCAAAACCCTCTTCAGCATTGAGATTCTTCCCCCGCTCAAGGGCGAGAACATTCGGTCCTTGTTTGACAATCTGGATCCGTTGATGGAATTCAAGCCCCCGTTCATCGATGTTACGTATCACCGCGAGGAGTATGTGTACAAGAAGAAGGAGGGTGGCTTGCTGGAGAAGCGCTCGACCCGAAAGCGTCCCGGGACGGTAGGGATTTGCGCGGCTATTCAGAACCATTACCAGATTGATACGGTTCCCCACATCATTTGCGGTGGATTTTCACGCGAGGAGACAGAGAATGCACTCATTGACCTGCAGTTCCTGGGTATCGATAACGTTCTGGCCCTTCAGGGAGATGCCATCAAGTCGGAGGGGAGGTTTTCACCTGATCCGGATGGGCATCGCTTTGCCTCAGAGCTCCTGGGGCAGATTGTGGCCATGAACCACGGGAAGTTCCTCGACGAGGATCTCGAAAACGCAACGCCTACCAATTTTTGTATTGGAGTTGCCGGATATCCCGAAAAGCACTTTGCTGCACCCAACCTGAAAGCTGACCTGAAATACCTCAAGCTCAAAGTCGACATGGGTGCCGAGTACATTGTCACGCAGATGTTCTTTGACAACAAGAAATACATCGATTTTGTCAACCAGTGCCGTGAAGCGGGCATTCACGTTCCCATCATTCCGGGCATCAAACCCATTACCACGAAATCCCAGGCCAGCGTACTCCCTACCGTATTTCACATCGATTTACCTGAAGAACTTACGGAAGAGGTGGAGCGGTGCAAGGACAATGCTGCGGTAAAGCAGGTGGGTATTGAATGGGCTGTGAAACAATCGAAGGAACTGATCGCGTTTGGTGTACCTACCCTGCATTTCTATTCTATGGGTAAGTCGGATCCCATCTATAAGATTGCCAAGCAGCTATTCTAACTCTGAGTGGAAAATAAACAAAAAAGGGGCCGAAGCCCCTTTTTTGTTGGTTACATTCCAGGTTATGGATTGACCGGTATGCCCGTACCAGGGTAGCTTGCAAGGTTTGCCTTCAGCACATTCGCATTGAATGTTGTGTTGATGGCATTGATAAATACGTTGGCCGTGAAAGCATTGCCCCGGCGGTTGGGGTGGATACCGTCTTCTGAAAACATACCTGCAGGGGGAGCAAAGCTTGGTGTAATGGTTACTCCATCCGCCACATAAACCTTGTTGGTGGCAAGATCCTTGTAAGCCTGGTAGACATCAGCCACAGCTACCCTGCCAGGGTTCGCAGCGGCAGCGGATTTGATCACATCGTTGAATGCCATCGTGCGCGCCTGAATATCGCCAATCTCGTTAGGCAGGAGAACATACTGGTCGTCCAACGGAGCCGATACGCCGGTAACAAATGCGGGGTTGTTCGGTGGGTTGGGGCAGGTCCCGAGCACACCACCTGCCGAAAGCGTCAGCAGGTCGGTTGACTTGGCCTGACGTACTTGTCCGTAGGGTGCAAGCGCGGGATTGATCCCTGACAGTGCGCCGGTAAGATCGGCAAGTGTCTTGTCTTTGATCAGGACACCATTCTTGCCATAAGCATAAACGACTTTCCGTTTGGCTGCTTCTTCCGGTGTGATCACCATCGCAGCAGCGAGACCGTCAAGAGCAGCGTTGTATCCGCCAAAGCCTGTCATCCCGTTGAGCTGTGCCAATGTAGCTGCGTCCGTGCAGTTGGTCGACTTGAATTCGATGGCATTCCAGGTTACTGTCGTGAAGAAGGGAAGCGTGGTGATATCGGGAATGGTGCCAACGACACCTTTCGAATTGGGCACCGCCAGCATTCCACCCAAGGTTGCTCCGTAGACAGCCGTGAAGGTTCCGATATCCGTCATATCGTTAGTTCCTGTACCATTGGCAGAAGCTACTCCGCCCGTTGTGGCATAGTTGAGGATATCAAAATTTCCAAGGTAGAAAAGAAAGAAGCTTCCACCTTTTTCAGCGGCATCCGTAATCATCGGTTTTGCCGCCGGATTGGAGGCAAAGCGTCCGTATAGCGGATTCAGCGTCCCGTAGTTGGGAACACCAGCATGGAAAATCCTTGCACCGGGAACACCAAAGTTATTTAGGGTGAGTTTGTCACCGGCAAACACGAAGCCTGGGTCTAAAGGTGACTGCGCTGTGTTGTACGGAGCAGGCATCGGCGGTGTAACCACAACCGAGGGACATGAAGTTGTTGTCTCCAGGGAACCTGCAGCACGAGGGCCGGCTGAACGTGAGTTCTGGCAGCCAGCGCCATCAGGATCAACAGCGCCGTCCGGATCAAAAAGGACCAGACGACCGCGGATAGCCGTAGGGACTACCGAGAAACTGGCGTTGAATCCGTTGGCGTGGTTGATATCGGGCTGGTTGAATGCACCTCCACCAACAGCGGCGAATTGGGTGGCCATAATCTTCGGGAGAGAGGCCGCCTGGCCATCGTTATACAATGCCCCGGCCATCATACCCGCTGTGTAGGAGTCTCCAATGGCGACAAACTTTGTGAAGTCTGCGTCACCTTTGCTTGCGACCGGAGGGGTTACCGTGGCAGGTGCCTCAGGTACAATCGGTGATTGCTTACACGCTCCGGAAAACAGAGCGGTCAACAGAACAATGAATGTTATTTTATTCGTTTTCATGATGATTCTCGATTTATAGGATTATTTCAGGAACTCGTCAAAGGTAACCGTGATATAGTACTGCTGTCCTACATAAGGAGCTCCCAGGTTGGTGCGATAGTCACCGCCGCCAAGGTTGGTGGCACCCAACTTGAAAATGGATTTGATGGACGATACTTTGTAGCTGACCTGTGCGTCGAGTACACCAAACTCAGGGACCATCCAGGTACCGTAGGAGGACTCCCACAGGAAGGCTGTCTGGTAACGATAGTTGATGCTAGCTCCGAAGTTGTCGAAGATTTTCCGGTTGCTGATACCAATCGATCCGCGGTTCTTCGGTGTGTTGAAACCAGCGCGGAAATCGGCGTCCTCGGTAGCGGTGTAGTTGGCGTAGTTGTAGTTACCGTTCAACTCGAAGTTGTTGATCGGGAGCTTGTACACAAAGTCAAAGCCAATACCGAATGAAGTAACATCTCTTGTCGAATTCACATAGGGCGAGTATAGGCTACCCGGATTGGATACTTTACCCTGATGGGTGACTGGGTTCTTTGCTGCCACAATCTGACCTCCGATGAAGCCCGTGTACTGGGTGTAGAACCCACTCAGGTCAATCAGCAGCTTTTTGTCCAGCATGAGTGACTTATAGCCGATTTCTCCAGAAACCAGTTTTTCGGGCTGAACATACGCGACGTTAGCTGTCTTAAGATCGTTTGGGTTGCCACCAATCGGTGTACCCGTTGCAGGATCCAGACTGCCACCAGATTTAACAAAATTATTGTAGGAGGCTTGTGTCCATGCACCTCCATTGTGTATTCCATAGCGCGATGCATTGCGCTCTGTGCTCCCTAAGAGCGTACCGCCGGAGGAAGGGAAGTAAATGAACTGCGCCTGTGTGTCGGGGTTCCGGAAACCGGTCTGGAAGGAAGCCCGGATGTTGTTATCCTGAGCAACCTCGTACACCAACGTCAGGCGAGGGGTCACCTGGCCGTTGAAGTTCTCATTTTTGTCATACCGAACAGAAGCTGTTGCACGGAGTTTTTCAGCAAACGTTTTGGCAATCACACCATAAACACCGTATTCGCTGATTTTGATACGCTCGAAATTCACGCCGTCAACAGGCGACTCATTGAAAATTGTTCCGTTGGAGAACAGATCATACTGACGCCAGTTACCGCCTACTTGCACATCAGCCCATTTGATCATGTCTTTGAACTGATAATTTCCCTCAATGTGCAACAGTTTTGAATTGTCAATGAATGATGCGCCACCTCCAATAGCGTGCGATCCTCCATTGGGATCCGTCCAGCTACCTGTAGGTGTCTTCTGGAGGTAATTGGCCTTCACTGCGTTCACAAGGTTGGTGAATTGTGCCGTTCCTGGAACAGGGCGGTTGCGATCGGCAAAAGCTCTTGCGGCCGATGGGTTGCCGGCAGGTACTCCTGGGACATAGCCTTGCATGGAGAGCAAATAGTCAGGTATCCAATTTGGTATAGTTGGGCTTACTGTCTCGTTCATGTAACCACCCAGGGCTGTCAGGTTGTACGACTTACCCGCATCGGTAGCAGTCTGATAACCGCGAAGGAAGAAATTGTCTCCCTTGATTTCCACTTTGTGGAATTGCTGGGTAAAATCGCGAAGGGCATATTTTTCTGTCCCTTGATAGACAGAACTTCCACCGCCGAAGCGGTAGTTGTAAAGAACTTCAATCTTATCGGTGATCTTGTAGTGAAGGGCACCGTCAAATTTGATGCTCTTTGCTTCACGATCATCGACCAAATCCTCTTCGCGATAGCCGGTGCGCGTAATAACACCGAGGCTGGGAAGCACGCCGGTCAGGTTGATTTGCGTTTCGTCACCATAAAGGTTAAGACCGTCAAAATTATTCGTTCCGCTCAGGTCGGTCTTCGATTCCGGGTTCACGCGGTCGGTCTTGTAATCATTACCCAACCAGTCTTTTGCCTGCATGATAGAGGCGTTGACCTTGAAGGCAAATTTGTTATTGAAGGCCTTGGCGTAGCGGAGGCTATACTGAGTCATGGGGTTCGAAGGCACATTGCTCTGCTTGGTGATACCATATTTCACCTGTGCGCTGAGTCCCTGATATTCGAACGGGCTCTTGCTCTTCATGATGAGGATACCATTGAAAGCGTTGGGGCCGTAGAGGGCAGACGATGCGCCGGGGATAAGTTCCATGCTTTCGGCATCCAACTCGCCGATACCGATAATATTACCTGTAGGGAAGTTCAGCAAAGGAGCTTGTGTATCCATACCATCCACCCACTGTACAAAACGTACGTTGGCGATGGTGGCAAAGCTCCGGGTATTGATTGCTGTAAAGTTCAAACTGCCTGAAGAGGCCTGAACGCCAGGTAAGTTGGCCAGTCCGTCATAGAAGTCGGGTGTTGGCGACTGGCGTATATCCAGAATGTCTACGCGGTGCATGGTAACGCCTGACTTGAGCAGGGTTTCCGGCCAGCGGGTTCCGGTAACTACAATCTCCTGACCGAGGGTACTTTCTTCTTCCATCGTGAGGTCAAGCGCAGTGGAGGCATCTTTGACCTCCATTTCCTGGGTCTGATAGCCAACAAATGTGAAAGAAAGTGTAAACGGCGGCGCTTGCTTGACGCTGAGACTGTATTGTCCTTGTACGTCCGTTATTGTTCCCGCGACTGTTCCTTTGACCACGATGTTCACCCCGGGAAGAGGGGTTCCGGAAGCGTCTTTTACCGTCCCGGAAATGGTCGTGGATTGTGCCCAAACATTCGCGCTGCCCAGCAGTAGAAATAAGGGCAGAAGCGACCACTTGTAGAATTTTTTCATATAAATAGATGGTTTAATCAGCTAAATCTACAAGAAATAACCCAAAAACAAACGATTGTTGGGTCTGAATTTTGACCTCCCGGACGGCAATAGGTCCTTGTCCTGCGGCTAGCTGCGCTCGGATTCCCGAACATATCGGGCGAGGCGTTCACAAAGAGAATTCATCTCGGCAGACATGTGTTCGTCGCCGGTCGACGACAGAACGCTCTGGCTCAGCCCACCGATGCAGTCTATATAGAACCGCTTCATCTCATCTACCGGCATGTCCTTGGACCACAGATCGATACGCATGGTATTCTTCTGGATTTGGTCCCACAAAGCAATACTGATGGCCTTGGTTTCCGAGAGCCCTTCCTCGGGTTTATCGGTAGCATCCCATTCAATCTTCTCCGGGGTATTGGTGGCGTCGAGGTGTACGGTAAACTGGATCGTGGACTTTTTCATGGCACAAAACTACACATGGAACTTCTTTTATCAGAGAGTCATTTCAGGTACCCGGTCGTCGGCCAGCAGTTTTCCTTCCGTCGCTTTCCGGATTTGATCGACGGTTATGCCAGGGGCACGCTCCAGGAGGCGGAAACCACCTTCGGGCATCACCTCGAGTACAGCCAAGTCGGTAACGATGCGCTTTACACACCGCAGGCCGGTGATCGGCAGCGAACACTTCTTTAAGAGTTTCGATGCTCCATCCTTGCTGCAATGCTGCATGGCGACAATGATGTTCTTGGCTGAAGCCACGAGGTCCATGGCGCCACCCATCCCTTTCACCATCTTGCCCGGTACCTTCCAATTGGCAATGTCGCCTTGCTCTGAAACCTCCATAGCGCCAAGGATGGTAAGATCAACCTTGCCACTTCGGATCATTCCGAAACTCTCCGCGCTGCTGAACAATGCCGATCCCGGCACCATTGTGATGGTCTGTTTTCCGGCATTGATCAGGTCGGGGTCTACCTGATCTTCCGTTGGGAATGGGCCAATACCCAGCAATCCATTTTCTGACTGGAGAATGACATGGATATTTTTCGGAATGTAGTTGGCCACCAGCGTTGGGATACCAATGCCAAGGTTGATGTACATTCCATCGCGGACCTCTTGGGCGATGCGTTTGGCAATTCCTATTTTATCGAGCATCGGTTTTCAAATTAGTTACCGTCCTTTGTTCAATTCTCTTTTCATAGTTTACGCCCTGAAATATCCGGTGCACATATATCCCTGGCGTATGGATCGTATTCGGATCCAACTCACCAGGCTCAACCAGTTGCTCGACTTCAGCGATGGTGATTGTTCCGGCAGCGGCCATCATGGGATTGAAGTTGCGGGCCGTACCACGGTATATGAGATTACCTAGCCTGTCGCCCTTCCATGCTTTGACAATGGAGAAGTCGGCGCGAAGCCAGTGCTCCATGAGATAGACTTTTCCGTCGAAGGTGCGCGTTTCTTTTCCCTGTGCTACTTCTGTTCCGACACCAGCGGGGGTGAAGAAAGCGGGGATGCCCGCGCCACCCGAACGAATGCGCTCGGCCAGCGTACCCTGGGGAATCAGATGAACCTCTAGCTCGCCAGAGAGCAACTGCCGCTCAAACTCTTCGTTCTCACCAACATAGGAAGAAATCATTTTCTTTACCTGGCGCGATTTGAGCAGCAGGCCAATACCGAAATCATCAACACCAGCGTTGTTGGAAATGCAGGTGAGGCCTTTTGTTCCCTTTCTCAGCAGGGCCGCAAGACAGTTCTCCGGAATGCCACTGAGGCCGAAGCCGCCCACCATCAGCGTAGCGTTGTCGGGGATATCCCGGATGGCTTCGTCCGCGTTGTTGACCACTTTGTTGATCATCGTTGTGTTGTTTGAATAAACCGGTCTACCGAAACTTCTGCAGGGCCTCTTGTGCCAGTTGCTTGTCTTTATGAAGCTGACTCTTTAATGCTTCCAGATCCTTGAACCGTGAATCATTGCGGAGTAACTGCTCAAAAGTCACTGTTAGTGTTTCTCCATAAATATCACTATCGAAATCGAAAATATTCACTTCAATGGACCGTCGGACACCATTGACGGTTGGTCGTATACCAATGTACAACATTCCTTTGTGCCATTGGCCGGCGTGCTGTACCCGAACAGCGTAAATACCGTCGGCAGGAATGAGCTTATAGTGTGACTCAACGGCGATGTTGGCTGTAGGATATCCCATGACGCGGCCGAGTTTATCGCCCATCACGACAATGCCCGTAAGTCCATAGGATCGGCCCAGCAGGTGTGATGCTGTGGTTACGTCACCTGACTCCAGTGCTTTGCGAATGGCCGACGAACTCACAGTGATGTGATCGATGTCTTGTGCGGGAATCTCTTCAACATCAAAACCATGCTGTGAGCTTGTTGCGCGCAGTTGCTCGAAACTCCCTTCGCGATTTTTTCCAAAGTGATGGTCGTACCCAATGACAAGCTTTCGTGTACCGATGGTGTCGACCAGTATGCGGCGGACAAAAACTTCGGAGCTGAGCTGGGAAAATTCGCGTGTGAAGGGGATTCGAACAAGGTGCCGGATGCCCTGCTGCTTTAGCAACTCGGCTTTCTCTTCGAAGGTGTTCAGCAGTTTCAACGACTGGTCTTCCGGATGCAGTACGAGTCTTGGGTGGGGCCAAAAAGTGATGACGACAGTTTCCCCATTATTGCGTTCCGCAGTCTCTTTTAGGCGGTTCAATACCTTTTGATGACCCAGGTGAACCCCGTCAAAGGTGCCACTCGTAACTACGGCGTACGGGAGTCGTGTGAAGTCATCCGGTGTATGGTAAATCTTCATATCACCCGTTGGTCAAAGAGGATGGCTCTTCCGTTGATGTGTTGGCGAAACGGGCTTTGATTTCTTCGATCGTCTCCGCTTTGCTTAGTTCAAAGGACCCGATACGTGTGCGGCACAGCGCTGAGAGATGGGCGCCCACTCCAAGTTGTTGTCCCAGGTCGTGCGCCAGGCTCCGGATGTAAGTGCCTTTCGAGCAAACCACACGGAAGTCCACATCGGGAAACCGGCATTGCGTGATTTCAAAGGTCTTGATCTCCACGGTGCGGGCTTTGAGATCAACGGCATTTCCTTTGCGGGCGAGGTCGTATGATCGCTTGCCATTTACTTTGATGGATGAATGAGCTGGAGGTACCTGTTGAATGGTCCCAACAAAGCTTTCGGCTGCCGCCCGAACCATTGCTTCTGAGATTCCGGATGTATCGACTGCGGGCGTGGGCTCCGTCTCCAGGTCGTAGGAGGGAGTCGTTTGTCCCAGAGTCAACGTTCCGGTGTATTCCTTTTCCATACCCTGATACTCGTCGATGCGCTTGGTCATTTTGCCGGTGCAGAGAATCAGCAGGCCTGTCGCCAGAGGATCGAGCGTACCGGCGTGACCAATTTTCTTGGTGTGCAGTGTGTATCGCAATTTGTTCACGACATCAAAACTTGTCCAATCCAGAGGCTTATGGACGAGCAGCACTGTTCCTTCACCGGTGTCCATCAGATCATCTCAATTGCGCCCCCAAAATAATACAGTCCCAGAATGATGATGCCCACAACGATCCGGTAATATCCAAAGATTCTAAAACCGTGGCGTGTGAGGTACCCAATAAAAAACTTGATCGCTGCCATGGCAACAAGAAAAGCAACCAGGCTTCCGATGAGGAGCAGTGTGAGTTGTTCGCCGCCGAATGTATTTCCATCCAGGTAGAATTTCAGCAGCTTGTATCCGGTCGCGGCCAGCATGGTGGGAATGGCGAGGAAGAAGGAGAACTCCGCGGCTGTTCTACGGTTAAGGCCTACGCTCAAGCCACCGATGATGGTTGCTGCCGATCGGGAGATACCCGGAATCATCGCCAGGCACTGAAACAGTCCGATTTTCAAACCGCGCGGATAGGAGACCGACGCAGATCCAGCTTCGGCTGTCGCTGCAAAGTAACGGTCGACGTACAGCAGGACCACTCCGCCGGCAATCAGCATCCAGCCAACCACGTCGACGCGTTCCAGGAGGGCATCGATCACGTCGTTGAGAAGAAAGCCGATGATGGCAGCGGGGAGGAAGGCAATGAAGAGAACGTAATAGAATCTTAGTGATTGCCAGAACCGGCTCCAGTAGAGTACGATGACAGATACGATGGCTCCCAATTGTATCGCAATGGTAAATGCTTTTACAAACGGGTCCGAGGCAATGCCCATCACCGATGATCCGATGATCATGTGGCCGGTGGACGAGATGGGTAGGAATTCGGTTATGCCTTCAATGATCGCGAGCACTATGGCCTGAAAGAGCGACATGGCATGGGTTAGCGATCGGAAGGTCTGTGTAGGATGGCGAAGATTTCAACGATGAATCCGGCCACTACGATGATGGGTCCGATCGTCAGCCCCAGCACGCCGAAGCCGTGCGGTTCCTTGTCGAGGGTCATGGTGATAAATCCTACGGTGAGGACGGCAAGACCAATGACCATCAGTTGATAATTCTTCTTTCCAAACGGGAGCTTGCTCATAATGTTCAATAGAGTTCGTCGAGGGAGAGTTTGAGATATTTACGCACCGCGCGCCAGGTGCTTATGGCGGCAACAAAAATACCCAATGCCAGCAGGCTGGCAAGGAGTAACAGTGTTCTGTTTTGGTTTTCGAGGAGTTGCAGTTCTTCAACACGCCGGTGGCCGTACTGGATCAGTGCCCACAACAGCGTTGAAGCAATGAGTCCAGCCAGAGCGCCCAGCAGCATGGAGCGAAGGATGAAGGGACCCTGGATAAAAGCACGGGTTGCGCCCACCAGTTGCATGCTTCGGATGAGGAAGCGTTGCGAGAACAGCGCAAGGCGCAGCGTGTTGTTGATGAGCAACACAACCACCAGTAGCAGTACGGCGGCTATACCCAAAAGGACCAGGCCGATCTTGGTAATGTTCTTGCTGACGGATTCGATCAGGTTCTCTTCATAGTAAACCTGAAAAATGGCTTTTTCTTTCTCCAGTTGAGTCTTGATTTCGGTAAGCTTCTTTTTGTCGTGGAAGGCCGGGTCGACATTGACGAGAAACGCATCGCGCAAGGGGTTGGAACCCATAAACTTCTGGAAGTCTTCTCCCGTATCTTCGATAAACTGCTTTGCTGCCTCCTCTTTGGAGACAAAAGCGATGGTCTTCCGGGTGGAGTCTTTCAGAATAAAGTCGGAGGCCATCAGTTTCTTCTGAAGGGCATCCCGCTCTTCCTGTTGAGCGGTCGATTTGAGATAAACCTGTATGCGGACATTCTCCCTCACCAGACGTCCAAGTTCCTGGGAGTAAATAAGCAGGACGCCGAACAACCCGATGACGAATAAAGCCAGGGTGATGCTGAATACCACGCTGATAAACGGGTAGCTTCCCAGCTTCTTCGGTCTCGTTTTATATTCCGTCATGAAGGTTCAAAGATAGCAAGCCTTTGGGATTTTGACGGAATAAAAAAACCCCTCGGGGGAGGGGTTTCGGTGTTATCGGCTGCGGTATTCTCTTAGCTTCTGGAGAAGCTGACTGTCGCGAATCGGCGCGAGTTCGGTAACCTGATCTTGCCCTTCGTCGAGGAGGTAGTAGTTTTCCTTGTAGAAGAGGAAGACGGCGTGACTGCCGCCATTGATCTCGAGGATCTCATAGAGGCTGGAGTCGAAGGGTCCATACAGCAGCAGTTTGCCTTCGCTGAACTGATAGTGGAATGTGTACTTCTTGTTTGCCGGGGCGGTGACAACCTCCATTTTTGAAACCGTCATGGTGGTACCTCCGGTGGATTCCGGTTCGACAGTGGGCTGACTGGTTTCCTTCAGATCGGCCGAGGGGTCGATCACGTGGATGTCGGGCTTCTGTACGGGCGTCACTGTCTTGCGCTTGGGTGATTCCGCCTTTTTGCCAGGTTCTTCAGTAGCCGGTGTTGTTGTGGGTTCAGGTTCTGGTTCAGTTGCCGGGGTTACCTCGGGCGTTTCCGACGGGGTGATTGCTTCCGGCACATCCTGGTCCGGCGTCATTACAGATTCTTCCTGTGCTAAGTAGAAGTAAACACTGGTGGCGACAATACCGGCCACGACGACACCGGCGGCAATCTTGCCTGAGCTCCATCCGCTGGAGACCGGTACATTGTTGAGCATCTGCTTGAGTTCGGCAGCGCGGGCTTGCCGTACGGCGGATACAATTTTCTCCTGAAAAGCCACCTCATCCTGAAGGGCCGGATCGCCCGCAATCTCTTGCTCAAACGCGTTCCGTTCTTCCGCAGGGAGGCGGTTGGCGAGATAGTCGTCTATCCTTTCAAAGTTCATCATAATTATTAGTCCAAAAAGTCACGCTCTGAATACTGTGCTTTCACGAGTTCGTCGAGCTTTTGTTTACACTTATATTTTTTCGTTTTGGCTGTATCCGTGTTGGCAAACCCGAGCTTGTCGGCAATGTCCTGCATGGATAACTCGTCAAAATAGTAATACATCAATACCTTCCTGCACGTTTCCCCCAGCTGATCCAGGCATTTGGCAATAATCTTTTCCCGTTCTCCGCTGTCAAGGTCCATCGACTCAGAAGCATCTTTCTCTTCGTTCGACAGGCGCTTCTTTCGTTCAAGCTCTTTCCTCCACAGGTTCTGACATACGCTGTAGATGTAAGTACTCATTTTCGACGTGAGGACCAGGTTACCGGAGGAGGCCTTTTGCCAAAAAACCACCAGTGCGTCCTGGTACACATCTCGGGCTTCTTCTTCGGTGCCACTGTTGGTGATGACCATCTTTGTCATCATCCGGTAGTACTTCTTATAGATGACTTCCAGGGCCTTTTCATCACCCTTTTGAATCCTCTCAAAAAGGTCCTTTTCGTTCATCTCAGAGCCGGTTTTAAATACGCGATATGCCACGGTGGTAACCTTATTAAGGGTTGAAATGCAGATTCATCGGGTTCAACGATCGATTATACCTTCCAAATGGTTACTCGGCTCTTAGCCACGTCTGAGTACGATAAAACGGTCCCCAGTAACCCCTCACCTTAAGAACTTTGCCGTCCAGCCAGATCTTGGACCGGTAGACCTTACCGTTTTCGGGATCCAGGATATCGCCGTCGTTGTATTCTGATCCACTTTTCTTCAAGTTTCGGATGATTTCCATCCCGATAATCTTCTTGTTGTACCGGGGGTCGTCCGGGCTGCATTTCTTGCAGACCGGGTCCGGCTCCAGGTTAGGCCGGGGGAAGATTTTGACCACCTTCCCGAATATCTTGCCATTGGCTTCCAGGATCTCGACGATGGAGCGGGGTTCCCTGGTGTTATCGTCTATGGTCTTCCACTTGCCCAGAATAGCATCCTGTGAACAGGCGGTTCCCCACGCGAGCACCAAAGCGGTAAGAAAGGCATAACGCATACCAAAGGATTTAAGACGAAAGTATACAAAAAAAGCCTCCCGTGGGGGAGGCTTTTTTGGGGCAATCCCAAAGTCATTATTTCATTACCGCAGTCGTGTCGGAAGCGGCTTGTGTATCGGAAGCGGGTGCTTCCGTAACTACCACCTCAACGGGTGCAGCAGGCAGTGCTGCAGTCTCCTCTGCGGGTACCAGCAACGGAGCTATGACGAGCGCTACAACCGACATCAGTTTGAGCAGGATGTTCAGTGACGGACCGGATGTATCCTTGAACGGATCGCCCACGGTATCACCCACTACGGCCGCCTTGTGTGGATCGGATTTTTTGTAGTACATCGTGCCGTTGATGTCGACACCTTCTTCAAAGCTTTTCTTGGCATTGTCCCACGCGCCACCGGCGTTGGATTGGAAAATGGCCATCAATACACCGGTAACCGTTACACCTGCGAGCATACCGCCCAGGGCTTCAACACCAAAGCCGGGGAGGAAGGCAATCACTACGGGCACGACAACCGCCATCAAACCGGGCACGACCATTTGCTTGAGGGCAGCCTGCGTAGAAATCTCAACGCATTTGCCGTACTCCGCTTTGCCATCGGCTTCATGGAAAGTTTTCAGGTCTTCCGCAGACCAGTCCTTCATTTCTTTGTCGCCGTTGCGCTTCATAGCGGCCAGCGCTGCTTTCAGCTCAGGGATGTCGCTGAACTGACGGCGAACTTCTTCAATCATCTTC
Organism: uncultured Ohtaekwangia sp.; assembly: GCA_964392375.1. Classification (GTDB taxonomy): domain Bacteria; phylum Bacteroidota; class Bacteroidia; order Cytophagales; family Cyclobacteriaceae; genus ELB16-189. The sequence goes on from CAYMPU010000077.1 coordinate 15,042, forward strand.
ATGGCTGCACGGCCTACAGCACCCATGGCGAGCGCAGAGAATACGAACGGCAACATACCACCAATGAAAAGACCGGCCATGACGTTGGCTTTGGATACATCAATCGATTTCACATGAGCTGTGGTCATAAATGCACCAAAGAGAGCGAGGGCAGTCAGTGCTGCAGAGGCAATGGCAAATCCTTTTCCGATGGCTGCCGTCGTGTTACCCACAGCGTCCAGCTTGTCTGTACGTGAGCGTACTTCTTTTGGAAGCTCCGACATCTCGGCGATACCACCGGCGTTATCAGAGATCGGTCCGTAGGCATCTACGGCCAGCTGAATACCGAGGTTGGAGAGCATACCCACCGCAGCGATGGCGATACCGTACAGGCCACCAAAATAGAATGCGCCGATGATGGATACGGCGATGATAAGAATCGGCCACATGGTCGACATCATGCCTACGCCGAGACCGGCGATGATGTTGGTTGCCGCACCGGTGGAAGACTGACGAACGATCGAATTGACTGGGCCCTTGCCCATCCCCGTGTAATGCTCGGTAATCAAACCGATAACGACACCAGCCACCAGGCCGATCACCGTAGCGAAGAAAATGCCTGTAGACGTGTAAAGGGTTCCTTTGACGGGATCAGCCCAGGTATAGAGGGGATCCTGAAACCACCACTCTGCAGGAAGCATCCACTTGATGATGAACCAGGAAGCGGCGATCATGATCACGGATGAGACAATCTCGCCCGTATTGAGTGCTGTTTGGGGGTTGCCACCTTCACGGACTTTAACGAAGAAGGTACCGAGGAATGACATGATGATACCGACGCCGGCAAGGACGAGGGGAAGGAGTACGGCAGAGAGGCCTTCGAAATTGTCGCTGAACCCAGGGACCATGAAGGCAGCGCCGAGTACCATCGTACCAACGATAGAACCGACGTAAGATTCAAAAAGGTCAGCACCCATACCGGCAACGTCACCTACGTTGTCACCTACGTTATCGGCGATGGTAGCTGGGTTGAGCGGGTGGTCTTCGGGGATGCCGGCTTCTACTTTTCCGACGAGGTCAGCACCGACATCGGCAGCTTTGGTGTAGATACCGCCGCCTACGCGGGCAAACAGGGCGATGGAGGAAGCACCGAATGAAAACCCGGTGATGATGGTAATAACCTGGTTGAGGTTCTGCTGGTTGTCGACACCAAACATATTGGCGTAGATGATGAACAGGGTGCTGAGTCCGAGGACACCGATACCGACTACGCCCATGCCCATTACCGATCCGCCAGTGAAGGCTACTTCAAGGGCTTTGCCGAGGCTGGTGCGTGCTGCATTGGTTGTGCGCACATTGGCTTTCGTGGCCACGCGCATACCAATATATCCAGCCAAAGCTGAGCTGAACGCTCCGAGGATGAAGGATACTCCGACGAGGGGTGACGAAGTCTCGCTATTGGCGGTAACGCCGAGGAGTACGGCAACGCAGGCAACGAAGATGATCAGTACTTTGTATTCGGCTTTCAGGAAGGCCATGGCTCCTTCGGCGATGTGACCGGCAATCTTCTTCATTTTGTCGGTTCCGGCATCCTGACGCTCAACCCAGGCGCTTTTCCACGCTACGTAGATGAGTCCGATGATACCGAAAAGGGGCAGGTAGTACACTAAATTTTGCATAGCAATGGGTCGATCAGGTTTATGGTTTTATGCCTTTCTTCATGCGGGGCACTTAAAAAGACCCGCAAATATAGAACAAGGCAAAATATTACCAAAAAAGGGCTTTTCAGGATGGGAAGAGCGTCTTTAGGGCACTCCAAAACTTACGCTTGGTGAGTTCATCCTGAGTGAAGACATTCAACCCTCCGGCAAAGATCACTTGTGACTCACCAATGACATGAACTTCATGCAACGCGAGCGGCTTGGGCGGGATGTGAAAAATGATCATCCGGGCAGGCTTCTCCGCAAAAGCAGAAAGGTTGATAGATGCCTGATGAACGATGCATACAGCTTCGAGCGAAAGCCTCAACGCCTGAAGGATCTTTTCCAACGGTTGTCGATGCTCCTCACTCACGTCAGCCCAGGGGCATGGCAACACAATCGTCGTCGCGGGTGCAATGCGATAGATTTCTTCCTGGTAAATGAGTGGTTTCAGAGATGCCTCCATCACGAGGGGTCGTTCATGGTTCTTTGATGTCAAAAATAGATTTTAATTCGTTCGCCTCCGAGGGTTTCATGCGCCCAGAAAGGATTAGCCGCAACTGCCTGCGGCGGAGGGCCCCGTCATAGAGCGCTTGCTCTTCGGCGGTCTCCGGAACCACTTCCGGAATTTCCACGGGATGTCCGTGTTTATCGACAGCGACAAAAGTGAAAAACGCGGAATGACTGGCCACCTTTTTTCCCTCTGGAATGTTTTCGGCTTCTACATCAATGCGGATTTCAACGGAAGAGTTAAACGCGCGGGTCGCGCGTGCCTTTAGCGTGACGACGTTTCCCAGATAGATTGGTGTGCGGAACGAGATGTTATCTACGGAGGCTGTCACGACAATACTGTTGCAGTGCTTCTGGCCGGCAATGGCGGACACGATATCCATCCAATGCATGAGGCGGCCGCCCATAAGGTTGTTGAGGGTGTTGGTATCGTTGGGTAGCACGAGCTCCGTCATGCTGACGAAGGATTCCCGGGGTGCTTTTTGTTTTCTACTCATGATGTGCTCGTTAAGTTTTCCATCCTTCTTTTCCAAGAAGGGGAACAAATGCAAACGTATCGAATTCTTCCTTCTTGACGATGCCATTCTTTTTCGTAATGCGCACCATAGTCTGCTTGTCACGTCCGCCAACAGGAACCACCAGCACGCCATTGTCGGCCAGCTGTTGTACAAGCGCGTCGGGAATCACCGGCGCACCGGCGGTAACGATGATTTTGTCGTACGGTGCACGGACGGGAAGTCCTTTGGAGCCATCGCCAAAGAAGAAGTATGGCTTGTAGCCCATGACGGGCAGGAAGTCACGTGTCTTTTCGTACAGGTTTCGGTTGTATTCGATGGTATATACTTTGGCGCCCAGTTCCAGGAGGATACAAGCCTGATAGCCCGATCCAGTCCCGATTTCCAGGACCTTATCACCGGGCTTAACATTGAGCAGCTCGGTCTGGAAGGCAACGGTATAAGGCTGTGAAATGGTCTGCCCCTCGCCAATGGGGAAGGCCTTGTCTTCATAGGCATGGTGGAGCAGCGCATCGTCGAAAAACACGTGTCTGGGCACTTTTCCTACGGCAGCCAAAACAGGCTCGCTTTTTATGCCTTTTTTGCGCAGTTTCTGAACCAGTTTGCCCCTCAGGCCCCGCTGTTTGTAATTATCCTCAACCATCGTTTAGACCCCTAAAAAGGCCATTTTTCGCACGAAAACAAAGTTTTTTGATTTTCTTAGGAAAATTGAAAGCGATCAGCCTACTTTGAAGTCCTCTGAAATCACAGTGAGACTATTTTGCCATAGCGTTCAACTGTGTACCTGACCCGGACAGTAGGAGTGGCCATCGCCACCCTCTACTGTAGGGGCCAGGAGAGTTACTGAAAACCTCGATTTTAGTGTGTTTTGAAGCTCCATTTGGGCTTTTGTCGTTTATGATCCAATCAGGACGAAGGGCGCCCAGAAAAAGGGTGAACTGAACTTCCCACGTTTCACCATATTCTGCTTGGCCTGTTTTAGGGCAGTACGCTGATTCATTCCGGGCTGCGTGAGGAGGATGCGGTAGAACTCACTCATCAATTCAGCTGTCGATTCATCAGCGACACTCCAATACGATACCATGATGGTCCGCGCTCCGGCATAAACCAACGCACGCGAAAGTCCGATGACGCCTTCCCCCTTCGAGTATTTACCCAGTCCTGTCTGACACGCCGACAGCACACAGAGATCGGCGTTTAGTTTCAGGTTGAATATTTCCCCGGAGAAGACATTACCGTCTTCGGTGTCGGTGTTCTGCAAGTAGATCCTCGAAAGTTCAGGTGAGGCTTCATCAACAATTCCGTGGGTAGCAAAATGGAGGTATTGATACGAGGCAAGGTCACCGGACTTGATCAGTGTTTCGTTGGCCGAAGGGCCGATGGCTACGCGCGCACCGGTACCGAACAGCGAAGCGATGGCTGTGACTTCCTGTTGTGTCCCCGGCAAGTCATTCAAGTTGTCTTTCTCAGGAAAACGGATCGGCGCGCAGAGGAAGATGGACGATTTTCCACCGGCAGTCTGGTGGGCAGACTTCTGAAGGAGCAGACCCGCTGAGAATTCATAACTGATGGCGTGTCGGTTCAGCAAGTAGGGATAACTGGAAAAGTCGGAACCCTTTTTCACTGTTCCCCTGAACAAGGCCTCAAAGGGAAGGGTACCCAATCGCCCGGCGGGTATGAAGACAATCTCTTTCGTATTCGGCACACCGCGCAGCAGCAACGCCGACAGTTTTCCGGATGAGGTTTCGTATACATCCTGCGCCATGTAGAAGATTCCGTTGGTGAAGGCCTTCAAGAGGCGTTCGAAATCAGCTGGGATGGTGGAGGAATAAACCTTGAATGATTTCTGGGTGATGACAAAAGTGTAGAGCCTGGCGCTTTTCTCAGCGATGAAATAACTAACCACGGATTTCTCAGGGCCGAGAAGTTTTTGGATATCGGCAATGGATGGCGCGGCGCGGTTGAATTTTAGATTGAAGTAATCGGGGTAATCCGTTTCCAGTTTCCGCACGAACGCCTGGTATTCGCGGCTGGTTTGAAAAATGCTTTCTCGCAGCACTTGCTCTTCCTGGGGGGATGGCTTTTGCGATAGTTTTTGCGTGAGCAACGCCAGCGAGGCCTTCAGCGTATTCTCCGTCTCAAGCAACGCCTGCGGGATTCCACCAAAGGATTTGGCCTCCGCGTCGGCTATGGACTCTTGCAGCACCGCTGATTTGCTCTTCTCAGCAAAGTAGAATGCGATTTTCTCGTAGGCAGAAGCCTGCAGGGTCACTTCGCTGATGGCCTGTGCGATGCGCACTCCGTTTTCATATACATCGTTGGCGCTTGCCCCAATCTCCAGTTTGTCGCTCTCGTTGGTGCTGTTGAAGCGGATATTGTCTATCAGCGTGTCGCACGTCTGGAGCGTAGCCAGTGCGAGTTTCATGTCGGCAAGTTTCAGCGTCTTACCCAGGTATCTCGATTCCAGCGTTTCGGCTTTGAAACGAAGGGAGTAGAGCATCACCTTCGCATTGTAATAGTCCGTGGTTCGTGGATTTGCAGCGACATCGGCGGAGGAAAATGCAGGTGCGTTGGCGACAAGTGCTTGCTGAAAATAGGATAAGCTCTGGTCGTAGTTGGTCGACTGCCTGAGCAGGCCCATCTGATTGAGAACGGCGGCAATATCGGAGTGTTTGTCGCCGTACGCCTTCCTGTACATAGCGAGTGCGCGCTCGTAATACCCCATCGCCGAGGTGGCGTTCCCCATATCGGCGTAGGTAAGTCCGAGGTTGACCAGCGCGAGGGCTTGATTAGGATGTCCCTCCGGGTAGATGCGCTTCCAGATGGCCTCTGCACTTTCAAAGCTCGTGACGGCTTCCCCGTACAGTTTTAGGCTGCGGTAGACGGAGCCGATGTTGTTATTTGCAATCGCGATTTTTCGATGCTCTTTGCCATGCAGCTTTTCATAAACACCCAATGCCATTTCATAGTACTCGAGCGCTTTGTCGGGATTGGTTTGGCTGTAAATCAACCCTAAATCATTGTAGGAAGCTGCCACCTCTTCGCTGGCATCGCCGAGCAGACGTTGGCGTAATTGAAGGGCTACGCGACCATGCTCTTCGGCCTGACTTAACTTCCCGGAGGTAGTATAGGCAAGGCTGAGGTGTGCCAGGCATCGTGCCGCCTCGATGGTGTTGCCTTCGTCGGCCTTCTGGTACAAGTCCAGCGCTTCCTGGAGATTGGTGATGGCCATGTCATTGCGGGCCTTGTTGAGGTATAGAAAGCCCAGATTGGTTTTTGTTTCGGCGAGCAGGAAGGGTGAATCCTTGGCAGGTCCGTTAGCCTGGGTGTTCAGAATTTCCGCCGCCTCGTTCAGTCGTCCCTGCATCATGTAGATCTCAGCCAGTTTGTTGGCCAACCGTACCGATGTTTCGGTGCCTGCATTTGCTGCTGAGTGCTTCACCGCGTTGATCGCGGCGCTGTAATCAGCCGCACTGATGAGTGAGTCGATACGTTTGTAATCCGTAGACTGGGCAAAAGCGCAGAAGGATAGCAGTTGAATAAGAACGAGGATGCCGCGCGATTTCATCAGAACCGGTAGGAGTAGCTCAGGGAAGAAACCAGTTCACGGGTCAGTCCGTCGGGACTAAACTCGCGTTGCACGATCTTGTGCCCTACGAGCAAACGCACGCCGGAGCGGGCATTGAAATTATAACCGGTTGTTACAATCCATGACAAGGCCAGACCTTTTGCTTCGTTTCCTTTCGCATCCTTTGAGGTACGCACACCCTGGAAGTTGGTGATCTCATCGGCGGTGATACGGTAGATGGGCAGGAGCCCCGCTGAGAAGTTGAAACGGGAAAGGCGGAAGTTCCGCTCCACACGCAGCATGATATCGATACCCCGACGGAGGTCGGTTGAGTTTGGATATTTCTCTACGTAGGCTTGCTCCGCCGCATCGGCTGATATCCATCGATGCCAGTCAAATTGATTGCCATTCTGATTCAACGGTATTTGTATGCCGGTCGCGAACAACCACTTCCGGTTGATCATGGAAATACCGGCGATCAGATCGTAGGTACCCAAGCTGGTTTGGTAGTACATCGGCAGCGGGTTGGGGCCGGCCATCGTGTTGGAGTTATTGGTCGGGAACTTGGCGCCGAAGGATGCATTGAGGTCAAAGCGATCGGAAGAATAGATGTTCCGAGTGTAGCATAGTGAGATATCGCCGATCGATGAGGTGTTTCCCAGCTGGCCCTGGGCCCACTGATAAGGAACTTTCACCTGAAAGGTATTTCGGCTGTTCAGGCTGAAGTTAAAATCAATATTGGCCACGAAAATGACTGGTGTCAACGTGGTGGTTCCGCGATAAAAACTGACTTCCATGGTCCGGAGTTTCAGTTCAACCCGTTTGTTGAACGGCTGATCCGGTTTCATAGCGCCCATCGTGCAGAAGCCGGCATCGCTGCAGCCCTGGCCAAGCGCAAAGCCGGTCATCAGCAACAGAAACAGGGTCAATCCAACGGATCGCATAGCAGCATTCTTTCCTGCTAAGGTAGGACTAAGTGGTTAAACTAGGAAGGGTGCTTGTTGGCGACGTCCGCCGTGCTTACATACCGAGACTCTGGTTCTCAATAGAAGCCAACTCAATGATCTTGGCGTACTCGGCCGGGTTGAGATCGTTGAAGAAGTAGTGGATCGGATTCACCTGTGCGCCGTTGATGAACACTTCGTAATGCAAGTGTGGGGCGGTGGAGAGACCGGTATCGCCTACGTAGCCAATGAGGTCCCCACGCTTCACGCGCTGACCGTTGCGGACAACAAACATGTGCATGTGGGCATAGCGTGTGCGATAGCCGAAGCCGTGGTCAATTTCTACTTTTTTGCCGTAACCGGTGAAGCTGATCTCAACATTGTCAACGGTTCCGTCGGCGGCGGCGTAGATGGGTGTGCCGATAGGCGCTGCGAAATCAATGCCGTGGTGCATTTTGCGCACCTTATAGATGGGGTGAATGCGGATGCCATAGCCCGAGGCCAGGACAACGGTCTGTTTTTTGGGAACAGGCTGAATGGCCGGAATGGCAGCAAAAAGTTTCTCCTTGTTCTCGGCCAGTTCGAGAATCTCGTCGTGTGACTTTGATTCGATATACACCTTGCGGCGGAGTTTGTCGACGGACTCGTTCAGGGCAACAATGATGTCTTCGTGACTGATATCCTTGCTGGTAATTTCTTTGTACCGTTCAGCTCCGCCCACGCCAGCTTCGCGGATGGACTTGTCGATGGGCTCAGAGCCAAGTACGACGCGATAGATATTGTCGTCGCGGTAGCTCATCTCGGCCAGGATCTTGTCGAGGTTTTCGACTTTCTGCTTGAGGTCCTGATAATAGAACTCCATCTCCTTGACCTCATTCTTGAGCATGAGTTCTTTGGGTGACTCGAAGTAATTGCTGTAGAGCAACAGGAGTCCAACGGCCATCGCCATGGTCAGTGAAACAACGCCCAGGACATTTAAGATAACATCCCCCGTCTTGGTTTGGACGCGGACATACTTGCAGGCTTCGGTATCGTAGTAGTACTTTATCTTCGCCATGTTCTATTACTTATTGGGTCGATGGTCGGAACGCTTTTATAACCAAATCGTTGCATTCCAGATAAGGCCATCCCAGCAAATCTAAGCAATAAGGTATTGCCGGAAAAATCGCATCCAGGCACTGGCGTATAGATTTAGGCTTTCCGGGTAGGTTTACGATCAGGGTTTTATGGCGAATTCCGGCCGTTTGGCGCGAAAGAATGGCCGTAGGCACGTATTTGAGGCTTTCTGCCCTCATGCGCTCCCCAAACCCGGGCATCATCTTTTGGCATACGGCCGTCGTGGCTTCGGGGGTCACATCCCTTTCGGCAGGCCCGGTACCCCCCGATGTCACGATCAGGCAGCATCC
>CAYMPU010000078.1:0-33050 GCA_964392375.1 uncultured Ohtaekwangia sp.
CGCACAAAGGTGGGGTACGGGTTCGGCCCGCCCAACGGTATTGCCATGAGTTGTGGAAATGGTGTATTGAGTCGACAGGATGGTCTATTTGACCCTGGAGCCGCCTTCGGACAGGTTGACTTTGAAGATCTCCAGAGGCTGCGGATGCCAACTTGCGGTGATGACACCGGCATAATCAACGGAGTACCGGTTGACGTCCAGGGATAACGCGGATGAGAATCTGGCGAAGGCATAGACAGCTCCGGTCGGGATGTGGCTGTGGAGCTCCAGGAGGCGGTCAGCGGTCTGTGGCGCGATGACCTTTTCCTTTTCTTTAGGTCCAGGGTCTAGAAAGGCGGGACTGGCAAAGAGGCTGATTCGGATTTTGTCTGACATGAAGTGCGACTTCATTTCGCGGAGTATGATCTTGGCCAAATCGATAGCGCCAAGCACGGACCGAAAAGAAACGATCAGTTGGGTGTTGACCACTACGGTTACCGGTGAAAGAATGGGTAAATCGAGTTTCTCCTGGACATCTTGCCAGATCGTGGTTTGCTCTTCAGGTGCAACGCCGGGCAAGTCGGCGCACAGCGCGTAGAGCACAGGGCGGTCAATGACCGGGTAAGCAGGTTTCGATGCTTCCCGGGTTGAGGTGGGAGGAGGGATGGATCCGGGTACGATGTAGTTATCGGGATTTATGTTTACGTATCGTGCCGGGAAGGGCCAAAGATTAATCGTGTCGCGCGTACCGCCTTCCTTAAGGCGAAGATCGGTCTCCGACAACACCGTAAGGAGGGTAGGTTCCGTGTGATTCATGGCACTGCGTATCACGGCCGATCCAAAAATTACCCTGTTTTGAAAAGAGAAGAGATCATCGAATCCGGCATAGGGTTCGTAGGTGATGTAAGTCACCGGAAACCGTGCCATAAGACTCTCGAATCGCTCAAGCCAATTACCCCCTGCAAAGCGCACGCTGGCTTCAATAAAATCTTCCTTGGCAAACGGCAGCCAGATATTGACTTCACCCCCCGCCGCTGCCATAGCCTCAGCAAACAGAATATCACTGCCGCAAGCGAGAGAGCAGAAGCCTATTTTTGCGTTAAGGGTATTGATCGCGCTAACGATCGCATCGTACACCTGCTTCTCAATGGCTGCCGGGAATCGGGGCCGTGGGCGGGAAGGGTGATCGATCATGTGCCCGATGAAGGATACAACACCGGGAGGGTTAAAGACTTTCATTACCTCCTTGGGTACTGGCACATAGTGGTTAAGCAGCCACAGTTGGTTATGCACCGTACTGATTTTTCCCCAATCTGTGCCTGCCATCTTTTTTGCGTCGATGTATGCGGCTATCGCCTTGTCACGGTCTTTGGTAAGCAAGAGGGCTTCTGCCAGCGTCACTTGCTGCCAGAAGTCGGCAGGGGGTTGGGGTATCTGACGAATGACTTCGACGGCAATTTCCCTTCCCTTGGAAACCTGACCGGCAATCGCCGACATGGTAGCCGCATTGATGCCAGTATAGTAGTTGTGGGTAAGGGAAAAATTCTTCAGGTACGTATCCCGCGAAAGCAGGGCATACCGCGTGTCCTGATCCTTGCGAAAAATCTCCTTATAAATGCCGCCCATAATCCCGGCGGTCTCAGGATCATCGGCGTGCTGCCGGTACACCGGCTCCAGAATTTCGACGGCGGCTTTGGGTATTCCAGACTTTGATACCGCCAGTGCGTGGAGTTGCCTGATCCGAAGCATGTCGGTCGACTTTAACGCTACTTCGGCCAGAGACCGGGCCTCGAAATATCGGCCTTGGTTGATTAACGCTTCAATCTTGGCAGCTGCTTCAGTCAACGGGAGAACAAGTTGGGTGTGGAGTAAAGATAGAATATTGAGCCTATTTTCGCGAACCGATACAGGATTTGAGAAGTTTTGTATCTTCACTCGCAGGGAACCGTTATAGCGTGATGGAATGGAATTTACATGGATGACATGAATAGAATTAACTGCCGGAGTTTAGCTAGTGGAAAAGGGTTCGTTCTTTTGGTGACCATGATCACTCTTGGACTGGTATTGCTGCCCGTTGTTACTACGTTCGCCCAAGATATGGCGTGGCTCGGGGCACAAAAGCCACAGTTGTTTACATTGCGCTTCCTTGTTCGACTGGCCGTAAATGCCGTGGCCGTTATTGTGTTGGTGCGGTTTGTCTACTTTCCCATCAATCATAAGAAGGAGTTTTATTTTACTTTCTTTCTCTTGAATGCCCTGGTGTTTGTTGTCATCTTTTTGGTGAACATCGGCACTACCTTTGCAACGACGACAGGTTTTGGGTTGATCGCCATATTTACCCTATTGCGATTCCGCACGGAAACCATCTCAATGAAGGATATGACCTATCTCGTCATTGTACTTGTCCTGGGCACCATCAATGCAACGGCAACGGGACCAACCTATGAGATGATTGCGGTTAATGTGTTTATCATCGGACTAACCTACAGCCTCGACAAGGAATGGTTGTCCAAGAGCATTCACTCCCGTGAAATGGAATTGAATAGTCTGGAGCATATCATGCCGCAGAGTATGGACAAGCTCATCGCCGACTTACGGGTACGCACCGGGCTTGATGTGCAGCGCGTCAAGATTGAATCCGTCGACCTGGTCAAAGGCCGCGCGATGGTGAGAATCTACTACTATTGAGCGTTACCCTTTGTAGTCCTTGAACATTTCTCTTAATGCGGACTTCTTAAACTTCCCCACGGAGGTCTTGGGTATCTCTTTCACCACTTCATAGGCATCCGGCAGCCAGAACTTTGCGAAATTGGGTTCGAGGAATTTGTTTAACGCATCTTTGGTTGCCGACTTTCCTTCTTTGAGTACGATAGCGGCCATGGGTCGCTCCATCCACTTCTCACTGGGGATTGCAAAAACGGCAGCCTCAGCTACAGAAGGATGGCCCATGAGCGCTCCCTCCAGAGCTACCGAGCTGATCCACTCGCCTCCGGACTTGATTACATCTTTGCTTCGGTCCTTAATTTCGATGTAGCCATTGGACTCAATCGACACAATATCGCCTGTGCGAAACCAGCCATCGATGGTAAACTTTCCTTCTTCATCCGGTGTGTTGTAGTACGCCTTGGCGATCCAAGGCCCACGTACTTCCAGCTCGCCCATGGTGATGCCATCCCACGCCACGAGACCGTTCTCGTTCCTTACGCGCATCTCGACAAGTGGTGCCGCTATGCCTTGTTTGGCGCGGTAGGTGTACTGCACGTCTTGCGGGGCTTTCTTCATCTCGGAGGTCAGTGTACAGATGCTGCCAAGCGGCGATGTCTCCGTCATACCCCAGGCGTGAAGGACACGCAGGTTGTGGCGCTCCTGGAAGCCCTCAATCATGGAGCGGGGTGCGGCGGAGCCACCCACCAACATGCATCGGATTGACGACAGGTTGTACTTGCCGGGATTGGCATCAAGAATGTTGAGGATGCCCAGCCAGATGGTTGGCACGCCCGCCGTTAGTGTTACGCGTTCCGTTTCGTAGAGTTCAAGCAAACTGCCGGGGTCAAGATGAGGTCCAGGAAAGACCTGGTTGCACCCTAGCATCGTACACGTAAACGGCATGCCCCAAGCGTTGACGTGAAACATGGGTACAACCGGCAGCACGACATCCGATTCAGAAATTGCCATCCCGTCGGTGAAGGCGGATAACATGGAGTGCAATACGATGGAGCGATGCGAATATAGAACGCCTTTCGGTTGACCGGTTGTGCCGGATGTATAACACATCGCAGCCGCTGTATTCTCGTCGCCCTCGAATGGAATGTACGATGATGCGTCACCAGTGTCGAGCAGGGCCTCGTAAGAAAGAAAACCTTCGGGGATGGGCACCAGTCCATTTTGTACAACAATGATATGCCCGACATCGATGCGGTCTTTGAATTTGTCGAACAGCGGCAGTAAGACCTGGTCTACAATAATGACCTTGTCGCTCGCGTGGTTGACAATGTAGGCCAGGTCATCAGGAGAGAGCCGAAGGTTGAGGGTATGGAGTACCGCGCCTATACCGGGTACGGCAAAGTAAGTTTCCAGGTGCTGGTAATGATTCCAGCATAGTGTGGCTACCCTGTCTCCCTCAACAACACCTAATTTGCGGAGGGCAGCGCTAAGTTTTTTGGACCGCATAGCCATTTCCCGGTACGTGTACCGATGGATGGACTTGTCGGGGAGACGCGTAACGATTTCTTTGTAGGCGCACAGGGTTTCGGCCCTCCTGAGGATCACAGGAACGGTGAGCTGAAAGTCCATCATCAATCCTTTCATGGCGTGGGTGGTTAGGTTTTGAGAGATGGAATTAACAAAATTTTGCCGACAGAGAAAAGGTGGATTCACCTGATCAAACGGTAGGATATGGCCGGTACTCCGCAGAAATTTCAGTAAACTGCAATACCGTTACTATGCAGCAGTTGTTCACATCCCGTATGGCTTCCATTCTCACCTTTCTGGGTGTAGCCATCGGCTTGGGCAATGTTTGGCGCTTCCCGTACATGATGGGCCGGTATGGAGGTAGTGCTTTCCTGATCGTGTACCTCATCTTCACCCTTTGCTTTGCATTTCCTGCGCTGGTAGCTGAGATGACCCTGGGTCGGCGAAGTGGCAAAGGCACCGTCGATGCACTTCGAATGACCTTCGGGAAGGTTGCAGGCGGGGCACTGGGGTATATGCTGCTAATGGTCATCACGGTGGCGGGTGCTTACTATGCCGTTGTGGTCGCCAATGTTGTTTACACGACCGCGTTCTCTGTCTTTGTCGGGTTTCACGGCGGAGATAATCCCGATTATGTACGGCTCCTGTCAAATGGATGGTTTCAGTACGGAATAACCGTAGCGCTCATCCTGATGTCAATCTATGTTATTCATCGTGGACTGATCAACGGTATTGAACGCCTCAGTAAGACAGTGATGCCTCTCTTTTTCGTGGCCCTGATCTACATGATTGTGCGGGCTTGGATGATGCCTGGTGCGCTGGAGATGGGCAAGCAGTTTCTTCGCCCGGACTGGAGTGCAATGCATGCACCTGAAATATTTGCAGCCCTGGGCCAGGCGTTCTTCTCGGTAGGGCTTGGAGGGACCTTTGTGGTCGTGTATGCAGGATTTCTTCCCAAGCACGAGAACATCCCGAGAGTCGCGCTGGCCACGGGATTTGGTGATGCCAGCGCCTCGCTGTTGTTCAGTCTCTTCCTGGTTCCTTCAGTCCTCGCGTTGGGGATTCCGATGGACTCCGGGCCCAGCCTCATCTTTCACACATTCCCAAAACTGTTTTATGAGATGCCGGGCGGAAGATTTGTAGGATCACTGTTTCTTTTGTCAATAGCCATTGTAGCGTTCCTTTCTCTCGTAGCAGCCTACCAAGTGCCTTTTACAAGCCTGGGGCATGAACATCCGAAACTAAGCAGGAAGAGGTTGCTCCTGATCATCGGACTGGCGCAAGTCATGCTCGCGTTGCCGTGTGCTTTGTATCCCGACATCATTGGGACACTAGACCTTATTTTTGGCTCGGGCATGCAAGTGCTTGGCAGCGCGTTGTGCATCCTCGGTCTGACCTGGAGCCTGAAGAAGAGTGACATGCTGGACGATATACTCCAATCAGGAAAGCCCGGCTTGATTCATCAGTTTCTTTACACGTGGATGCAATGGATTATACCATTGGCCCTTTTGGCTGTCCTTGTAAACTATATTATCGATATCGCATCCTAGAAAATTGTATATTTCATAAACCCTTTATTTTATGAAGAAGACCACCGATAACATTGAACTGAACGCCGTTGAAGATCATGGAGGCATCCTTACCATTCGTGGTGGGGGCGGCAAGCGCGACTGGAATGGTATCCATTACAAGCAGGGGATGTCGGCGAAGAATGTAGGCTCAACCAAGCTATCATGCAATGTAGCCACGATTCCGCCGGGTGGTGTTGCCTATGCGCACATTCATGATGGGTTTGAGTTGATGCTGTATATTCTGGAGGGCAACGTTCGTCATGAATTTGGTGACCATCTCAAGAAGGTGCTTGAGAATAAGGCAGGTGATTTCATTTTCATCAAGTCGGGTGTTCCGCACGAAGTGTTCAACATGAGCAAAACCGAGCCCGTGGTGGCTTTCGTCGCTCGTTCAAGTGCCAACGAGTGGGACAATATTGTTCCTTACGATCGCGAGACAGGAATGGTCATCAAAGAGTAGCCCATGAGCCAGGACAAAGGAATCGAAGCCCTCAATCAGGACTTTAGAAAGTACGAGCAGGTACAGAAGGATCAAGCCTATCATCTTTCCGAAAGGGAAGGTGAGGACCAATTTGATGAGGAGTATGAAATCAAGACCTGCGACATGAGTTTGTACTTTCATGGGGGAGAGGCTGGAAAAAAGGCGTTTGCGCAGCAGCTTGGGGATGCCATGCGGGGCATAGGGTTCGCGATTCTTACCAACCATGGCGTAGACCCCAAGCTCTACGACGAGGCCGAAAAGAAAACAGCGGAAGTATTTGAGACCACCACCCGTGACGAACGCATGAAGTTCCATGCGAAGCGCTTCGGCTCGGTGAATCAGGGGTATTTTCCTATCAAAGAGACGACCATCATTCATCCGGATCTGGTCGAAGGCTGGGTGTTTTGCCGCCGGGCTTTTGATCTGGACGGGAATCCATCGTACCAAGAGTCCGACTATTGGCCACGCCCCGGGTTCGAACCGTTCTTCCGTAAACTCGTAATTGAGCATGAGAAACTCATCCTGCCTATCATGCAGAGCATATTGACCAACCTGGGCGTTGATCCTCACTTGTACGATAAGAAGTTCACGAAAACGAATTTTGGCTTCCGCCTGAACTATTACCCGCCGATTTCAAAGGAAGATGAAGTGAGTGGCGGCGGACGTATGCTGGGTCATGAGGATGTTGATTTCTTCACGATTCTACCGGCTCAATCCGTCGATGGCCTGCAAGTATTGAACCATGAGAATGGCAAATGGATCCACCTCCACGCACCGAAGGGGAGTATCGTGTTGAATACGGGCGACTACATGCAACGCATCACCAATGATGTGCTGCCATCCACGACCCATCGTGTGAGCAAGCCGCGGAGCCGGGATATGTATGGTAAACCTCGGATCAGTTTTCCGCTTGCTGTTTACGTCTGGGAGGATGAGATCCTCGAAGTGTTGCCCAATACCGGTACACCAAAGTATGAACCTGTCCGGGCCGAAGAATTCCACACCAGGATCACCAGCAAATATTATGGTGATGACTATGCAAAGACAGCTTCAACAAAGTGATTAATGCTATGAAAATCCTGCTTTCTATCCTGCTGGCTGCATTGCCCCTGCTGGTTGTAGCTCAGACAGTGCCTTCTGTGGATGACCAAATCAAAATGGCTGTCCTTGCCGCCCCCGCTGAACTCCGTGACGGGGCGATGATCTACGGCTACAATGCGGCGGGCGAGTTCGCCGTCCTGCGGAAGGGGACCAACGCCCTCATTTGCCTGGGTGATGATCCCAAGCAAAAAGGCATCAGTGTGTCTGCCTACCACGTTGATCTGGAGCCGTTCATGGCCCGGGGCCGGGTACTGAAAAGCGAAGGCAAGACGTTTCAGGAGATCTTTGACATGCGTGAGGCAGAAGTCAAAGCTGGAAAGTTGAAAATGCCGGCGCACCCATCAACATTGTATGTCTATACGGCAGACGAATGGGATGCGGCAACGGGAACCGTAAAGAACGGATATCTGCGCTATGTCATCTACATTCCATTTGCTACCAGTGAGAGTACTGGTCTGCCATTGAAGCCCACCTTCCCCGGGCAACCGTGGATTATGGATCCCGGCACGCACCGGGCGCATATTATGATTAGTCCGGAACCACCGAAAAAGAACTAGCCATGCGAATCTCTTTGCTGGCGCTACTGTGCCTTACCGTCACTTCTGTTGCTGCCCAGAAGAAAGCAACCTATCCCGACGGGCTATATGCTGAAGTAATGACCAGCAAGGGGCTGATCGTTATGCAGCTTGAGTTTGAGAAGACGCCGATGACGGTGGCGAATTTTGTCGGCCTGGCAGAAGGCACGATTGAGAATGCCGTACTGCCACCGGGCAAACCGTATTACAATGGCGCTAAGTGGCATCGCGTGGTTCCGGGTCATGTGATTCAATGTGGTATCCCGGCAAATACCACGGCTGGCAGCCCTGGTTATTCATTCCCAAATGAAATAGTCTTCCCTGAACTCAATCATGGTCGTGCCGGGATGGTGGGTATGGCCAATGGTGGTGCTCACACCAACGGCAGCCAATGGTACATCACGCTGGGCGATCGTTCATACCTGGATCCGGATTATACAGTCTTCGGTCATGTAGTCAAAGGTCTCGATGTTGCACCCGCCATTACGCAAGACGATGTCATCACCACGGTGAAGATCGTGCGGGTTGGCAAGGCAGCCAATGCCTTTCATCCGACCACGGCCTCGTTCAAGGCGATGGTTGAAGCAATGAAAGTAACGGTTGCGGATCGGGAAGCAAAGAAGCGTGCTGATGATGAGGCGTATATTCAGCGCACGTGGCCTGATGCAAAGCCCATGGTGCGAATGCAGGTTGTGACTCAGGGACAAGGTCGTTCGATTGCTGCAGGCGACACGATCAAATTGCGATACAAGGCACAGTTCCCCGGAGGTGATTCCTTTGTAAGCACATCGGACGGCGGCAAGCCATGGTTTGGTGATGTCCCGGAAGTATTTGAATACACGGTGGGGACAACCAAGGTCACGCCAGGATTTGACGCCGGCATTGTAGGAATGCGAAAGGGGGAGAAACGCGTGATCGTTGTTTCTTCTGAGCAGGCCTATGGCGTTCAGGGTTACTATCCCAGGGAGCGAAAGGGCGAGAAGCGTTTCCATGTGTCGCCGAATCAGATCATTATTTATGAAGTGGAAGTCGTGGAGTTGAATAAACGTTAATCCTATCACGCACCGGTCATGGTCACCGATTACAGATCACTGATTACCGTTTACCGTTCACTGATCACCATTCACCGCCCCCGTCAGTTAATCTCCAATTCATCCTTTGTTGGTAACTTCGGAAACGGAGCATGTGGCTCTGTCTGATACCAGTAAGCTACCGACGCGATATCGGATTGCTGCGGCAGGTAACGTCCGTCATGACGCCAGCCCAGATCCTGGATGGTGATCCTCAAATCACTTTCAAAACGAATGGGGTCGGGGATATGCCAACGGTACATCCCGAAGCGCTGCATCACTTTGTAATGGCCGTCGCCGCGAATAACTTGATGCAGACCGGCGTAGGCTGTGGAGAACTCGGTGTAGGCGGTCATGTCTACGGCAGGTTCTTTCTTGCGGGTGTCAAAATCATAGGATCCGCAGAAGTAGTCCTCGGTGCCGGTTCCGTTGATGGTAGGAAATTCCTTGTCACCATCCATAAAGAACTTGATTTCGCCTTCACCCCACCAGCCGTTGTTGTGCACACCCCAGGCCATATACGTGCCAACGTAGTGGCCTCTGCCTTTGATGTTATCAACGATGGTGTACACGTCCTTGTACTTCACGGGGTTCGTGCGGCGGTATTGTGCGTGGAAGTAGGCGGCGTCATCGGGAATTTCGGTGAGCGTGTAGTCTACCTGGTAGAAGATCCGCACTTTTTCGGCGGCGATGTTTTCGATGGTGATCTTGCACTTTTTGCGGAAAGGCATCACCCAGTAGCTGTTGAACGCGCTGCCGGGGTTAACGCAGACGGCGAGTGAATTCAGGTGCGCGTATTCGCCCCAGCCCATGCCGAAGAAGTCGCCGAGAGGTACCTCGACGGAGGGTGTGGTCTCATCATCCCAGTACATCCGGATGATGGAGAACCTCCAGTTGCCGGTGGGCGTAAGCCAGATGTGCTGCACGGCGCCGGGGCCGGTGATCTCGGCGATGGTGTAGGTCTTTCCAGGCTCAACGATGACATAGGGGCTCACCTTCCATCCCTGCCCAAGTTCTTTGGAAGGACCAGAGGCGACGCCTTCTTTGTCCATGCCGCCTTTACCTTTTTCACCGGTTGGATTCTCGGCGCTGATGGAGCGGGTCTTCGCTTTGGAGAGACGGTAGAGATTGTCCATGCCGACGCCAACCCCGTTGAAGGATTGGGCGGAGAGAAAGAGGGAGAGAAAGGAAAGTCCGAGGGAGAGCGTGATTCGTTTCATAGGTTGGAAGGGCTTGCCACAGATTACACAGATTAGCAAAGATTAAGCCGCCGACATTTCTTTCAGGGCGTTTACGAACACGTCCAGGTCGGTGGTGGTGGTGTAAACGTTCGGGGTAATGCGACAGCCGTGGACGTTGGCGCCGTCGATGGCTACGGTGTAGATCTTGTACTTCTTCATCAATGTGTCGGCGAGGTCGGAGGGTTTCATATTCTTGACGCCTACATTGGCGATTCCACAAGAGCGTGAAGGGTCTTCCGGTGTGTTGACAACGATGTTGGGAATGTTTCTGACTTTGGAGCTCCAATAATTTTGGAGGTATTTCAGTCGGGCTTCTTTGCGTTCGGGGCCGAGGGCGAGGTAGTAGTCGATGGCATTGTTGATAGCGAGGTCAGTGTGCACCGGATGCGTGCCGATGTGGTTGAGGCGGTAGATATCGCCCATGTTCTGATTGCCGTCGCCGATGAGGGGCCAAATGTTGGGGATGTGCTCCTTCTTCACGTAGAGAATGCCAGCCCCGAGTGGAACGCTGAGCCATTTGTGCAGGCTGGATCCGTAGAAGTCACAGCCGAGGTCGGGAATGGAATAGCGGATGTGTGCGAAGGCATGAGCACCATCGACGAGCACGAGCACGCCTTTGCTGTGCGCCATGTCGCAGATCTTGCGGATGGGAAGAATCTGACCCGTGATGTTCACCATGTGGCAAACCATCAGCAGTTTCGTTTTTGGCGTTATGGCTCCGGCGTAGATGTTGACAATCTCTTCGTCGGACTGCGGGTGGTTGGGTACGTTGATGCGCTTGTTAACGATGCCAAACCGTTTGGAGATCATCGTAAAGTGGTCGAGCATGGCCCCATAGTCTTGTTCTGCCATCACGGCTTCATCGCCGGCTTTCCAGTTCAGGCCGCCAATGATCATATCGAGGGACTCGGTGGTGTTGCGCGTGAGGATAAGTTCTTCGGGTGAGCAGCCGGCGAGTTGGGCCAGCCGCGCGGCCACTTTCTTTTTATTTTCCCACTGTACGGTGCGCATATAGTACGATCCCTGGTAGTTCACCTCACGCACGTGGTTGATGAAGTTCTCCAGGGTTTCCTGGGGTTGAAAACAGTAGTATCCGTTTTCCAGATTGATGTAGTCGGGCTTCAGTTTGTAGCCACTGCGGATGGCAGCCCAGAATGCTTCGTCTGCCGCGGCCTCGTCAGGGGTGAGGTGGCTGATGCGGCTGACCTCTTCGGCGAGGACTTCGTAGGAGGGTAGGCTGGAGGCGCTGATGCCGAGGAGGGTGAGGGATTTGAGGAAGGTGCGTTTGTCCATGGGAGTTGGGGAAAGGAGTTGACGAAGATAGTAATCTGGGGGCAAATTTGTACCGGACGCGCCACTTCACCGAAGGTGAGGTACGGCGCGTCCGGTACCCTGATCAAACTGCACGAACGCATTTCATAGGAGGGTGGGCTACCTGATATAGTTCTTAATTTCCCTGGGATCATACCAGCCCTCGCTTAGATCTTTCCAATCGGGATTCATCGCGTTAATCAAGTTCTCCTTCCATTCCCGCTTGTAACGCTTTAGTTGTTTTTCAGGATGGATTGCAACGCGGATGTCGTGGAATTCCTCGAAGTAGGCGAAGTTGTCGCAATTGTATTTGCTGTGAATCCCTTTTTGTAGTGTTTCACTTTATGCTCAAAGACCCGACGAACCAAGTCGTTGGTGACCCCGACATAAAACACCGTATGGCGACGGTTGAAAAGGATGTAGACCGAGTAGATTCGATGCCGCATGGCATAAACTAGGAAGAGTTACCGATGGCATGGATAATCTCTTAAAACTGTCAGGTAAACCGGACACATCTTACTATGGAATGTCGTACCGGACGCGCCACCTCACGGCAGGTGAGGTATGGCGCGTTCCGGTACCCCGTTCAAAGCGGCACGAACGTATTTCAAAGTGAGGTCTCTTTGTAGGTAGGGAGGTATTTCATAGGAGGGCGAGCACGTTGATATCCGCGGGGTACCGGTACCGCTGCGCGGACCTGTACGACATTTCATAGGAAGGTACCGCTGCTATTTACTCGCAATCAGCTTGACCTGTTCCAACACAAAGTCAATCTCCTCCTTCGTATTGTACAACGATATCCCCAGCCGTGTTACACCACCCTGCTCGAGCAGTACGAGCACCTCGATGGCGCGGATGGCATAGAAGTGACCGTCCCAGGCGCAGATGTTCTTTAACGCAAGTTGTTGACATACCTGCTCGGGTGTCTTGCCCTTCAGGGTAAAAGAAACGGTTGGTGTGCGACTTGCGGACGAGAAATCCTGACCGATGGGCGTTACGCCATCGATCTTCTTCAGTCCATTGTACAAATGACTGGCGAGCGCGTGCTCGTGCTCAGCAATGCGATGGTAGGCCGATACAATTTGTTCTCGTAGCGCAGTGCCGCTGCCGAGTGACGCAATAAATTTCACCGCAGCATCTACGCCGGCGATGGCGGCGTGGTTGAGCGTGCCGGTTTCCATGGTATACGGTGCCGTCTGAGCTGCGGTACGAAGGTGGTCTACCGGCAGGCGGTCCAATAGGCCAGGCCGACTGTAAAGCAGACCAACGTGTGGCCCGTAGAACTTGTAGGCCGAGCAAAGAAGGAAATCACATCCGATGGACTGCACATCAATCGCAAAGTGCGGGGCGTAGTGCACAGCATCGAGCAACAACCAGGCGTTGTGACGATACGTGAGCTCACGCACCTTCTTGAAATCATTTACAGTGCCAATCGAGTTGGCCGACATGCCCATGCACACCAGTCGCGTCTTCTCGTTGATCTTCGATTCAAAATCGGAATAGTCAAGGCGGCCGTCGGGCAAGAGTCGCACCTCGCGGACGTTGATGCCAAAAGCGCGGAGCGTTAACCACGGCCCCCGGTTGGCTTCGTGATCAAGTTGGGTAATGAGCACTTCCTCACCCGGATTCAACACCTTCGACATGGCTCGGGCCAATGCGAAGTTCAGCGTGGTCATATTCTGCCCAATAGAAATCGTCTCCGGACCCTCAGCATCCAACAGTGCGGCCATGGACTGTCGCATCGAGTCAATCACCTTGTCGGTCTCCT
This sequence comes from uncultured Ohtaekwangia sp., assembly GCA_964392375.1. Classification (GTDB taxonomy): domain Bacteria; phylum Bacteroidota; class Bacteroidia; order Cytophagales; family Cyclobacteriaceae; genus ELB16-189. Next base: position 13,289 of record CAYMPU010000078.1, read on the forward strand.
GTGTGGTGGGGAAGGCCCCATGGGTGTTGGCGTTCGACGTCGTATAGTAATGTGTAATGGCGTCGATGACGGACTGCGGTACCTGGGTGCCGGCGGGACCGTCGATGAAGATCATGGGAAGATTGTTGATCCGGCGCTGAAGAGAGGGGAACTGGTTCCTGACGCTTCCGGGTAATGAGGAGTTCATAGGATGTGCGTTTGCAGGGGAAAAATAGAGAAATTCCACATCATTGCCCATGATCTTTGCCACTCCTGTAAGGCCTTGCCCCGAGTTTGGTATTTCTTTTTACATTTCCGCCCTCTTATGATTTAACCTTAACCTTCCACGCATGAAGCTGCGAATTCAATCCATTCCCATTGCCTTGTTCATGCTGCTACCCTTGTGCCTACTGGGCCAGGATGAGCAGGTCCTTGCACCGGTTACCCGAACCTATGCGATCACCAATGTCAATATTGTTCAGGCTCCCGGCCGGAAAATTGATATGGGCACCGTGATCATCAAAGACGGTCTCATCAAGGCTGTTGGCAAAGGCATCGCCATTCCCGCCGAGGCCATCGTCATCAAGGCTGACTCGATGTATGTGTATGCCGGCTTTATCGACGGCATGACCCGCGCGGGTGTTAACCGGCCCAAAGAAGAAACGCGCGAGCGTGTCAAGGATCCCGGCAACCCAACACCTGAGCGTGCAGGCATTACGCCTTGGGCGGACGTTCGCTTTTCCATCAACCCCTCCGACAAAGCACTGGAAGATCTCCGCAGCGTGGGTTTCACAACGGTCCAAACGGTGCCTTATGGAAATCTTCTGCCTGGACAGGCAGCGGTAATATTATCTGGAGGAAGTTCTGCGGATGCGATGCTGATCCTCGGTCGCAGCAGCATGTACTCTGAACTCACCGGCGCCAGTGGCGTCTATCCGGCGACCTTGCTCGGCGTGATGGCAACATGGCGCGACCTGTACCGCAAGGCTGTGCAGGCAAAATCCTATGATGGGATGTATGCCTCCAACCGCAGCGGACTCGAGCGCCCGGTTTCCGACAAGAACCTTGAAGCAATGTACCCGGTAATCGATCAGCGGATGCCCGTGATTTTCAAATCCGAGCAGTTGCTCGATGTCAATCATGCCTTGACACTCAAGAAAGACCTTGGCTTCTCTGCCGTCCTTGCCGACGTAAAGCAGGCATGGCCGATTGTCAATACCATCAAGGCATCCGGTGCGAAAGTCTTCTTGTCGATTGATCTTCCGGAAGAAGTGAAGAAAGACGATAAGAAAAAGGACGACAAGAAGGATGCTTCTGTATCCGCAGCAGCTCAGGCCGAAAAGGACGCACTGGAGAAACGCAAGGCAGAGTCAATTCAGGCCTACACGGCTCAGGCATCCGTCTTTCAGAAGGCAGGTGTTCCCTTTGGTTTTTCCACCATGAGTGCCAAGACAAAAGATATTCCGGCCAACCTGCGCAGGATGATCGCTGCCGGACTTACGGAAGATGCAGCGCTAGCAGCGTTGACAGTCAATCCGGCAACCTTGCTGGGCTTGTCCGATCGCATGGGGACCATCGACAACGGCAAAATGGCGAACCTGGTGATTTCAGATAAGTCATACTTCCATGAGAAAGCAAAAGTTCGTTACGTATTCGTCGATGGTGTCATGTACAAGATGGATGTGAAGGAGACGAAGAAGGCGGATCCGAACGCGAAAGTGGAGATTGAAGGAAGCTGGTCGACCGTCACAGAAAGCCCCCAGGGAAAGGCCGAGGGCAAGCTGACATTCAAGAAGGAGGGGAGCAACTATTCTGGCAAAGTATCCGGCGGCAGGATGCCTGCACCTGTCGACCTTACCGAGGTGAGCTTGGATGGCAATACGCTGACCTTTAAGTATTCCATGACCTTTGGCTCCAACCCTGTGACGATAACAGGTGAGGTTACTGTGGAAGGCGATACGTTCAAAGGAACGGTGAGCTTCGGCCAGAACCGCACAGCCCCGATCGAAGGAACGAAGGATCCCAAAAACTAAGACGCAAAAACGAAATGAAGATGAAAAATATAGTACTCATACTCGTCGCCGTCAGCTTCCTTACCACGGGCGTTGCCCAGGTAGAGAAGGGAACGGTGCTCATCAAGAGTGGCACTGTGCTGACCGTTACGAAAGGAACGCTTGCCAATACCGACGTGCTGATCAAAGACGGCAAGATCAGTCAGGTGGCCAAAGGCATAGCTGCTCCGGAAGGCGCTCGAGTGATCGATGCCACAGGATTGTTTGTGATGCCCGGTATCATTGATGCGCACTCGCACATTGCGCTGGATCAGATCAACGAGGGTACCAATGCCATTACCCCGGAAGTACAGACCGGAGATGCTTTAAACCCATTTCAACTAAGCATCTATCGTGCCCTCGCCGGCGGTTGTACGATCTCCCACGCCCTGCACGGTTCTGCCAACTCCATTGGCGGTGAGTCGCAGACCATCAAACACCGTTGGGGAACCTATGATGCCAATACGTTGAAGATGGAAGGTGCGCCACGCACCATCAAGTTTGCCCTTGGCGAGAACCCCACAGGCCACGGCCGTCGTGATGGTGTTCAGCCGCAGACGCGTATGGGTGTGGAGTTTGTCATCCGCAAGGCCTTCAGCGATGCTAAAGAATATTCAGCGAAGTGGGATGCCTATAATAAAGCCAAAGCGGTGAAAGGCTTTCGCGGAGCGCCGCCTGCCTACAGCCTGAGGCTGGAGACACTATCCGATATTCTGAAAGGAAAAATCATTGTGCATTGCCACAGCTACCGCGCCGATGAGATACAGATGCTTTTGCGGGTGTGCAAGGACTTTGGTGTGACCCGGGTTGTATTCCAGCATACCAATGAAGGATTCAAAGTTGCTCCTGAAATCGCTGCGGCCGGCGCGATGGCATCGGTATTCGCCGACTGGTGGCAGTACAAGCTGGAGGTTTATTACTCCACTGCCTACAACGCCGCCATCCTGGTGCGCAACGGCGTTGTTACGTCCATCAACTCTGACTCACCTGATCTTATCCGTCACCTCTACCACGAGGCAGGCAAGACACAGAAGTACGGAAGCCTTACGGATGAGGAAGCACTCTCCCTGATCACAATCAACCCTGCGAAGCAGCTCGGTATCGAAAGCCGTGTGGGCTCCATTGAGGCGGGCAAGGATGGTGACATCGCTATTTTCAGGAACCACCCGCTGTCTATCTACGGTGTGCCTCAGTATACGTTGGTCGATGGCGTCGTGCGCTTTGACCGCGAGAAGGATGCCGGTGACCAGCGTATTCTGGTCGATCCCAAGCAGACCATTGACGCGACCATGTATGAACACGGTCATGCTTATGACTTCTGCATGCAAGGCGCGGAGTTCCTGTTTGAAGAGCGTGGTCAAGAAAATAAATAACGGAGACGAACATGAAAAAGACACAATCGATATTTGGCGTTCTGGCCGCATGCATTTGCTTGTTGGTCGTTGTCGCAGAAGCACAATCGCCCAAGGGTAAATACGGCACATTCGCCCTTACTAACGCTACCATTGAGACCATCACCAAAGGCACCATCGCCAACGGTACCGTGGTGATCAGCAACGGTAAGATCACCGCTGTGGGTACCAACATCCAGGTTCCAGCAGGAGCAGAGGTCATCAACTGCAACGGAATGAAGATCTATCCTGGCATGATCGACGGCGGCACGAAGATCGGCTTGCTGGAGATCGGTCAGATCCCGCAGGCTACCGACGAGCGCGAGAGCGGTGAGATCATTCCGCAGATGCGGGCGCTGACGGCGGTGAATCCCAATGCAACAGCCATTCCTGTCACGCGCATCAGCGGCGTGACGACCGGTCTTGTCATGCCGGAAGGCGGACTACTGCCCGGAACCGCGGCGCTGGTCAATCTCCATGGCTACACCCCCGACCAGATGTTCGCTGGATTTGAAGGCGTTGTCCTGAACTTCCCGAATACGGGCCGTCGTGGTTTTGGTGACCGCCGCACCGAGGATGAATTGAAGAAAGCTGCTGAGAAAGCTGTCGCCACACTCAATGAAGTATGGGACAAAGCAATACAATATCACAAACTGGATTCGACCTCGGGCGGCAAGGGTGTTTCTTACTACCCCGAGCTCCAGGCGATGGGTCCTGTCATTCGCGGCGAGCGTGCGCTGCTGATTGAGGTGAATCTTCAGAAAGATATTCAGGCTGCCCTGAAGTGGGTGCAAGAGAAGAAAGTGAAGAAGGTTGTCTTCATGGGTGTCTCCGAAGGATGGCGTGAAGCAGAGAACATCGCCAAAGCCAACATCCCTGTGATCGCCGGTCCTGTTATCGCGATTCCCAACCGTGACTATGATCGCTATGATGCACAGTACGCCAACCCGGGAATTATGCGGAAGGCCGGTGTGAAAGTGGCCATCCGTTCGAGCGAGGACGGCAATGGTAACTATCGCAACCTCCCGTACCATGCAGGGTTCGCCACAGCCTATGGAATGAATAAAGATGAGGCGCTTCGTGCCATCACCATTGTTCCTGCTGAGATCTTCGGCGTTAGCGACAAAATGGGTTCTATCGAAGTAGGGAAAGCAGCCAACCTGTTTGTCTGCGACGGTGATATCTTTGAGACAAAGACCCAGGTGAGTCACGTCTTCATCGATGGCTGGAAGATGCCCATGCAGAGTCGCCAGACACTCCTGTATGACGAATTCCTCAAGCGCGAGCCTGGCTTGAATAAGAACTAGGACCTCACAACGACATCTGAAGACCTCATCTTGCCCGGGTGAGGTCTTTTTATTTGGTGTCGGTCAAACTTTTTAACCTTATTTAACATCTCTCAACTAACCCCGTTGGTTACCGATTCGTTGTACACCTGTTAAACCGGCCTCCCATGCTCAAGAACCTGTTCAAGATATCGTTCCGGAATATCCTCCGCGACAAGGCCTACAGCCTCATCAATCTCTCCGGCCTCACCATTGGCATTACGTGCAGCCTCTTCCTGCTGATGTACATCATTGATGAGTTGAGCTTTGACCGGTACCACGTCAACGCCCAAAACATTTATCGGATCGTTTCGAATGTTAAGGAACCGGATGATGCCTTTGTATGGCGGGTTACCCAGATGCCGCTGGCCGATGAGTTGCGCGACAACTATCCTGAAGTGAAGAATGTTGTTCGCTTCTTCGATATGGCCCGTGACCTGTTCAAGGTAGGGGATAAGGAGTTTTACGAATCGGAAGTCTTATTTGCGGACTCTACCGTCTTTGATGTATTTACCTACGACTTCCTTGCCGGTGATCCTTCAACGGCGCTGGATGAGCCACTATCGATTGTGATCACAGAATCCATGGCCCGGAAGTATTTTGATGACCCTGCCTCGGCGCTCAATCAATCTATCCGTGCCAATCGCCGCCAGGAAGATTTTCGCATCACGGGCATCATCAAAGATGTACCCATGAATTCACATTTCCGGTTTGATGCCCTCATCTCCCGCAACTCCCGCGCGCAATTTGTTGGCAACTGGGGAGGGTTTGGGGTGACGACGTACATTCAATTGCCAGAAGGGTATGACCTGAACAAGATGCAGACGAGCCTGGACAAAATTGTAGTGGAAAAGGTTAACCCGGTCTTTGCCGAGGTTGGCGTCACGGTGAAGTACAGTTTGCAGCGAATCACGGATATTCATCTGCATTCCAAGATTCAAGATGAGGCAGAGGCGGGAGGGGATATTTCCTATATATACATCTTTGGCGCCGTAGCAGTGTTCATGCTGCTGATTGCCTGTATCAACTATATGAACCTTGCTACGGCACGTTCGGTCAATCGTGCGAGGGAAGTTGGCCTGCGCAAGGTCATGGGCTCACAGCGAGGACTTCTCATGGCGCAGTTTCTGACGGAGTCGGTCATCATGGCGGCGTTTGCACTGGTGGTGAGCCTGGCGCTGATCTACCTGCTGCTTCCGTCGTTCAATGTTTTGGCCAACAAGCAGCTTTCGTTCGACTACTTGCAACAGCCACCCATCGCCCTGAGTATCGTGGCTATTGTTCTCATCACCGGGATTGTGGGTGGCAGCTACCCGGCCTTTTATCTTTCGGGGTTCAATCCCGTCCAGGTGCTCAAGGGCAAGCTGGCGGCAAAAGGTGGGAGCGTGGTCTTCCGGAAGGCGCTTGTCGTTGTTCAGTTTTCCCTCAGCATCTTCATGCTCATCAGCACGCTGGTCGTTTTTGATCAGTTGAATTTCCTCCGTACGAAAGATCTCGGCTTCAATAAGGAGCGCGTTGTCCGACTCAACCTGAGCAATCAAAATATGATGGGCCAGGGGGAAGTAGTTGCCGAGCGGCTCAAATCTTTGCCGGAGGTGTCTGCCGTAGGTCGCGCCAATTCCTCACCCGGAGAATCCATCGGCAAGGGCCTCATGCAGGTGGAAGATGCCGAGGGAAAGATGGTGGATCGCGGCGTAGATCTGTTTGCAGCGGATTACGATTTTATCGACGCTCTGCAGATGACCATCGTGGCTGGAAGGAATTTTACCCGCGACAACCCCGGCGATACCACCAATTCTGTGTTGGTGAACGAGAGCATGGTGTCGCGGATGAACTGGAAGGACCCCATTGGCAGGCGCTTTCAAGTGGGTGACACTGGTCCGGATGGTCAGCCGAGAGTGAGAAGGGTAGTTGGTGTTATCAAGGACTACAATCAGAATTCCCTTTATGATGCCATTGAACCCTTGATGGTGCTACTCAACACACAGGTAAACTACGTCTTTGTGCGGCTGAAGCCCGGCGACCTCCAGTCGTCGATGAAGACGCTGGAGAAAACCTGGAAAGAAATTTACCCGGCCGCGCCATTCGAGTATGTATTTCTGGATGCCGATCTGGATACCCAGTACAAGGCCGATGCGAAGCGCAGTCAGATATTTACCGCCTTCTCCGGTTTGACGATCGTTATCGCTTGCCTCGGACTGTTGGGACTGGCAGCATTCACCACCGAGCAACGCACCAAAGAGATTGGCGTACGCAAAGTGGTAGGTGCCAGTGTACAGAGTCTTGTCGTGCTCGTGTCGAAAGAGTTCTTTCTGTTGGTGTTCCTGGGAATGCTGTTTGCCTTTCCGGCTGCCTGGTACTTTATCGATACCTGGCTGGCCAACTTTGCGTATCGCATTCAGTTGACCGGCGAGTGGCCGACGTTTATACTCTCTACGTTGCTGGCGTTTGTGATCACGTTGATCACCGTGGGGTACCATGTGATCCGGGCGGCGCGTGCCAACCCCGTCTATTCGTTGCGTGATGAGTAAGGCTATCTCTTAAAGCCACGCTGACGGCAGGCTTCGAACGTCACGACGGCCGTTGCTGTAGAAACATTCATGGAGTCGATCGTGCCCTGCATGGGGATGATGATGTTGGCATCGGCGTTCTTCACCCAGATATCGGAAAGCCCGGTGGCTTCTGTACCCATGACAATGGCCGAGGGCGTGCGGTAGTCTACCTCGTGGTAGGGCCGCGAGGCCTTGAGGTAGGTGCACCAGATGTTCATTTTGTTTTTCTTCAGCCAGGCGATGGTATCCTCGGAAGAGGCTGTAGCCACGGGAACCGTGAACACACAGCCGAGGCTGGAGCGTACGACATTGGGATTATAGAAGTCCGTCTGCGGATCACACACGATCACCGCGTCAATCCCCGCGGCATCGGCCGTGCGTAGGATGGCGCCCAGGTTGCCGGGCTTCTCGACGGATTCCAGCACCAGCACCAGAGGATTCTTTCCGAGCTTGATGTCCTCCAGTCGATTCGCCTTCATTTCCGCCACCGCGATCACGCCTCCGGTACTTTCCCGGATGGCGATCTTGTCAAAGACTTCCTGGGTGACGGGTACAAGAAACTTATCGCTGATGTTCAGCTCGGCAAGGTCTTGTTCGGGGAAGATATCGACGCAATAGAACAGGTTGCCGATTCGGTAGCCGGCCGCCAGCGCCAGACTAATTTCCTTTTTCCCTTCTATAGTAAACAGCTGTTGCTTCCTTCGTTCGCGCGGTTTTTCCAGCGCCAGGAGACTTTTGACCTTGGGGTTTTGGGTGCTTGTTATGACGGTTCCGGGTTTCACGGTTCGGGTATCGGGTTCAGGGTTTCGGGTTATGGGTTCTGGGTTTCGGGTTCAGGGTATCGGGTCGGGGTTAGCTGGCTGAGGCTCTCGAAGCCAGCGGGGGTTCAGGGTTCTGGGTTTCGGGTTCGGGATTTCGGGTTCAGGGTCTCGGGTTTCGAGTCCAGGGTTACATTGGGAGTCAAGATAGGGTATTGGGATGAACCACAAAACTTGACTGCCATTCGAGAACTTTGAACCCGGAACTCTGAACCTAGGACTAGGAACTCTGAACCCGAAACTCGCAACTCGGAACCATAAACTCAGAACCACCAAAGCGATTATCTTTGCCTGAATGAATCTTTATTCCCCACAATCCTGGACCGACTACGAGCTGCTTGATGCTGGCGAGTTTGAGAAGCTGGAACGGTTTGGCAAGTATATCCTCATTCGGCCGGAGCCTCAGGCTATTTGGGAGAGATCACTACCAGTCACGGAATGGAAGAAGCTGGCTCATGCGCACTTCAACCGCGAGCAGAGTGACAAGTTTAGGTTTACCGACGACGCCAAGGGTGGATGGAAGAAACTGAAAGACATGCCGGAGCATTGGCAGGTGAAGTATGACTACGGCGACCTGCACCTGGTTCTTCGGCTGGCGCTCACGAGCTTTGGTCACGTTGGCGTTTTCCCTGAGCAGGGCAACAACTGGAACTTCATTTACGATACCCTTCGCGGATGGAAGAAGGAGCGGCCCAAAGTATTGAACCTGTTCGCCTACACCGGCGCGGCTTCTGTCGTGGCGAAGATCGCCGGCGCGGAAGTCACCCACTGTGACGCCTCTCGCCCCGGCCTTAACTGGGCCAACCAGAACATGCAACTCAACAACCAGGAGAATATCCGCTGGGTATATGAAGACGCTTTCAAGTTCGTAAAACGTGAGCAGAAGCGTGGCAACAAATACAGCGGCATCATCATGGACCCACCGCCATACGGCCGTGGTCCGGAAGGAGAGAAGTGGACACTGCAAGAACAGTTGAATGAATTGGTCAAGATGAGCCGCGACCTGATGGACGAGAAACCGTACTTTTTCATCCTCTCGATGTATGCTGTAGGGCTTTCCTCGACGGTAGGAATGAATGTGGTGAAGACGCATTTTCCCGATGCAACGGTTGACTTTGGGGAATTCTTTCTCCAGTCGAAGCAGGGGAGGGATTTGCCGATGGGGACATTTGTGAGGTTAACGTGTTAACGTGTCAACGTGTTTGAGTGTTTGGGTGTTTGCGTGTCAGCGTGGGTCCCCACACAAACACGTTGGCACCTTGACACACAAATACGTTTTTGCAGTGTTAGCGTGTTTGGGTGTTTGCGTGTCAGCGTGGGTCCCCCACAAACACTTTGGCCCCTTGACACACAAACACGTTTTTAAGTTCGCTAATTATCCCTAGCTTTCGTCATGCCCAAACTGCTCCCTATGAATCATGTATTTACTATTGCTGTATTGGTTGGCTTCTCAATGTGCCTGATTCAGTGCTCCCCACCGACAGAGCAAGCCCCCAAAGCAAAAACCTATGATGAACTGGTCACCCTCTTCACCGAATGGCGTGAATTTCAGTCGCCCGAGATGATCGACGGTGTGCCGGATTACACAGCGGCGAGTATGAAGAAACAGCAGGCGGAACTTCCGAAGTGGCAGGCACGGCTGCAGGCGTTTGATACGACCGGGTGGCCGGTGAAGCACCAGGTTGATTGGTACCTTGTATGGGCCGAAATGAATGGCCTTGACTTCGACCACCGCGTGATGAGGCCGTGGGAGAAGGATCCCGCCTTCTACGCGTGGTTCTATCTCGCGCCTTCTGATGTACCTGAGCGCGAAGGGCCGAATATCTTCGGTGCTGTAGAGATCCCATTTTACAAGCAGCCGCTTTCAGAAAGTGATGCTGCCGAGATTGCTGGACGACTGCGCAAGGCAGGAGGTGTGTATGAGCAGGCCAGGAAGAATCTCACCGGCAATGGGAAAGATCTATGGAACCTGGGGTCGAGAAACATTCGCGATTCCAATGAGGAATTGAAATCATTTGCCGCCACCTATGGAGCTACGTATCCTGACCTCGCTAAGGCAGCGAGTGAGGCCATCGAGGCAGGCAATGGTTTTGCTGACTGGATTGCCGAGCAAGCAAAGACGAAGACCGGTGTCTCTGGTATCGGCAAAGCCGACTACGATTGGGCTTTGAAGAACGTGCATCTCGTTCCCTACACCTGGCAGGATGAAGTGGTGTTGCTGGAACGCGAGCTGGCGCGGTCGCATCAGGCCCTTCGGTTATCGGAGAATCATCTGAGTGCCATGCCCGTACTGGAGCGGGCACCCACGGCCGAAGCGTATGCCAAAGCGCAGAACGAGGCCATTGATGAGTTCATGAAATTCCTTGGCGATGAGATGATGACCGTGAAGCCCTACATGGATCCCGCCATGCGTGCGGTGATCATACCGTTTACGCCGCTCGAAAGTCCGGATGCCATCCGTGGCTTCTTCCACGAGATCGACTACCGTGACCCGATGCCCATGCGGGCGCACTTCTTCCATTGGATTGACAAGGCCCGGGAGCTTGAAGAACCTGTAGAGAGCCCGATACGCCGCGTGCCGTTGCTATATAATATTTTCGACAACCGTGCAGAAGGGATGGCTACGGCGATGGAAGAGTTGGTGATGAATGCCGGCATGCTCTCCAAGCGTCCCCGCGTACCGGAGCTGGTCAACATCATGCTCGCCCAGCGCTGTGCCCGCGGTCTCGGCGGACTTTACCAGCACGGCCAGGTTATGGACTTCGATCAGGCGACGAAGTACGCCTCGAAGTGGGTGCCCTGGGGTCTGCTCCCTGCCGATGGTGGCACCATCCAGTGGGAAGAGTTTTTCTATCTGCGCCAGCCAGCTTATGGCGAGAGTTACGTCATCGGCAAGATGCTGATCGACCAGCTCATCGCCGAGTATGCACGCCAGCGTGAAGGAAAGTTCAGAATGAAGGAGTTTATGGACGAGTTCAATACGAAAGGAATTATTCCGGTCTCGCTCTTGCATTGGGAGATGACGGGGGATAAGTCGATGTTGGAGAAGGCTTTGAAGAAGTAAAGCTTGCACCGGCCTTGTGCCGGGGTTGGCCGTTGGGGGTTTACACCAAAGTTGACTGTTTCAGCCTCGCGTAAATATTTTTCGAGTTTCCGAACCTTGATTTCAGAAGATCGTTATCTTGAGGTGAGAGCACCGTATGGTGATTACTTTGGGTTTAGGAATGGGGTGGCCGTTCAAGCCCGCAAAGGAAAACCCACTGGTTGAGTTGTTTGCACACTTTTTAAGCAGCCATACACGCTTTCCAGCGTTTTGCCTGAGAAAATCCTCCCGAACCACGGTCAGACCACGGTGACCCCACGGTGAACCCACGGTGATCTACTTACTTTCTATTACCAATCTATTGGTTTGCTATTAGGAAGGTATTAGGAAGTCCCTAGGATGTCTATGGCTAGTATCGTTGGTTAGACCTGTTCCTATTTCAGGATCTTTGCCACCCCGGTTTTATGCCGGACTCGCCGGCTTTGTGCAGGATTGCCCCGGCTTTATGCTGGGCTTGCCCCGGCTTTATGCCGGGGGTGTACTGTTTTCCGGACTATCGATCAGAGCCTATTTGAGGGCGACTATCCTGCCGCGATACTTGTGGTGTGGGCGCCCCTTCTTTATGCCGGGGTTGTCCAATGGGGCTACTATTTGTATCTTTGCCATGGACAAAAAGCGTGAACTTCTATTTTATAGGAACTACTTTGATGAATTCTACGCCGGCAGAACGACCAAGGTTCAGAAGAAGATTCTCTGGACGCTAAGGTTGATAGAAGATCTGGATCGGATTCCCGAAATCTACTTGAAGCATTTGGCGGGGACTGATGGACTTTACGAGATTAGGGTTCAAAGCGGTAGTGAGATCTTCAGAGTATTATGCTTTTTTGATGACCAGAATATCGTCGTTGTCGGGCACGGATTTCAAAAGAAAACGCAGAAGACACCTGATCGCGAAATTGCAAAAGGAGAGAGGATTAAACGAGAATATTATGAAGAAAAAGAACGTCACAGCGCTTCGTGAATTTATCGACAAGAAAGTGGGTAAGAAGGGGACCAAGAAACGAGACAAGTTTGAAGCGGAATATGAGGCATTCAAACTGGGTGTACTCATTCAACAAGCACGACAGGAGAAGGGGCTTACACAGGAACAAGTCGCTGAATTATCCGGAACAAACAAGTCATACATTTCCAAGCTTGAGAAAGACTTAAAGGACGTTCGCTTTTCTACCCTGCAGCGGATCATTACCAACGGACTCGGTGGGTATCTGGAGATTTCAATTCGGTTTTGAGGGGAGGTCGTTCCAGGGGTCTGTATACATCGTATAGTCTTGTCGGCTTACGATGAGGGCTTTGGGTACTCCATTGTCCATGATGGCGGTGAACCCATAGTCGTAGCAGAAGTAGTAAACCTGATTTTTGCGGGTTTTATAGAGGGAAGAGAAGATGCTGAATTCAAACTGCATTGCCACCAATACTTCCCTTTTTACAATTGCCTTGCCTACAGGGCAAAGGGTTCTCAGGATGGTCCGATTCTTCCGAAGGATTTTGTTGGTTGACTGGATGACTGATTCAGCCGTTAATCGTGCGGCTTTGTTGGCGATTGACCGGCATTGGTCCGAGCAGTATTTTTTGTCTACCCGGCCAACGATGATTTGTCCACAGGAAGGACATTTTCTATGTACCATACCTTAAACCCTTTAAACCCTTTAAATCCGCTTTGATCCGGACTTATCCGGATTTCAACACGGCTAAAGTATTTTTTCCGGCGAGGATTGCCCATTAATTACTCAAAGGAAAACATGACTACTTTACCCATGATCACCCTGCGTCACCTGATGCTTGACGGCCAACCGTTCATCGGTATGCAATTTCATCCCAATAAGGTTGTGGAGGCGCTCATCGCCACGCTGGCTGATGTCACGTGGTCGGATGAATACCGAATGCACCATGTGCCCAATACCGCCGACAACCTCACCACACTTTTTAGAACATTCAAAGGTGTTGCCTGGTTGGAGGGCCGTTACTTCTTCCGCAACCGCCCGGTGCATCCTAATGCTGAGCCTGTGGACATGAGCGCGTAGCAAAAAGACATACTAAAAACAAAAGAATACATCTTAAAGGTGACTGACGCTGCGACAGCAAGTAAAGTATTTGTTAAAACTCGAAGACCTCGGAATATCAAATGCAAGTATCGACAGAGTCGACCATACTGAGTTAAAACAAATTGAAAATCTTTGCAGAACCAAAGCAGTCGTCGTAGCAAAAGGAAAGGCTAGTTCTATGACAAAACCTTTGAATCAGTCAGTCGGACGAGCAATATTTATTTCTGACATTCAGCAAGACTATGAAACACAACTTCAAGGACGAGCATCAGGAGTATTGATTCGTGGCTATAGTTCTATTAGTAGCGCAAAGTACGAGCCACCTAAAATTGAATTTCAGAAGATAAAGATTTCAGTAGACGTCAATGTGAAATTCATTTTGGAGTGATGAATGCACTACGCACAACAAAGGCTATTTGCAATTGCAGGTGTTCGCAGTAAATTGAATAGTAGATTTCAAGCTCAGTTTCAGTTCGTTGGACGTTCGCAGCTGGTCGGTCTTACCAGGCTTGTTCCGGCGCCTTTGGCAAGCCCTCCATCGACCCGCAACTGCAAATAGCCAAACGTTGGCAGTAATGGCACTTTAGACAGAGTAGACAAATAAACAAATGAGACAACTTAGACTATTAGGACAAATTAGTTTATTGACCTTAGCACTTAACCTCGATGCATCCGCTCAGACTTTTCCTGAGAAAGAAGTAATAGGAACGTGGATAGTCAACAAGTTTGAAAATCAGATGAAAGACTCTGAAATTCCTCCAGACCAAAAAGAGATGATGGTTAAAATGGAGAAAGCATTCCTTGAATCCAAATTCATTTTTCAGGAAGACAAAAAATGCTTTTTCGAGTTTTCATTTGAAGAAATGGCTGTTAAAAATGGGCATTGGAAATATGATGGTAATTCAGGAAGTATTGTAATCCAAGAATGGAAAGACAAAGACAAAAACGGCTCCATACTTATGGGTATACAAATTATGACAAAAGGAGATAAGATTTTCTTCATGGTAGAAGAGACCCCTTTTGTTCTTGAGGTAGAAAAGATTTAAATGAATAATAATGAGACTTGTACTTTTAAGCTTAATCATTGCTCTTGGGACAACAGAAGAAGCATTTTCACAAGATAGTGTTAGACAAGACACCACTTACTTAAGCAAAGACGTTGACAAATTACCCAATCCTGAAAAAGGACTTAATGAACTTTACAAACAATTTTACAGGTATTTCAGATATCCAGCAGACGCAAGAAGGTACGGAATTCAAGGTACTGTAAACTTATCTTTTGTTGTTGACAAAAATGGACAAGTGTCTGAAATAGCGGTGATCGATGGAATTGGATATGGTTCCGAGGACGCAGTACTTGAGGCTTTCAAACAAATTAAAGTAAAATGGATGCCAGGACTAAAGGACAATGACAAGGTTAATGTTAAAATGACACTTCCGTTCAAATTAAAACTCGCGTGACGTGCCACTACTGCCAACAGTATGTTTCTGCAATGGTGCCGTGACGAGTTGTATTAAAGTTTTATCTTCGTTCAACGTTTTCGTTTCGTGGGACAGGACGCGGCTTCGGAAAGGCACCACTGCAGAAACACAAACGTTGTGGGCAATTACTCGTGTTACAAAGAAGTTTAAAATTGAAGAACGAAATATAAAACAATTGATAGTACCAATTGGTGGTTGCATGGCGACAGACAAAATAACTATTGACGGAGAGCTTGTTGATTTTATGTACCGAGACATTCCTGACTATGAACATAATAGTGGTTGGAGATCCCTGTCCGGTACGGAGACACAAGACTATGCAGACAGTTGGGCAATATATGACTTCAAACAATTATTAGTGGCAAGAATTCAGGTAGCTTTCAATTTTAAAGACTAAATATTATGTTCAAAAAATCTTTCCTTTTCATTACTACTATTCTTGTAGGGATATCTGCATCCAACGGATATAGTGGCCAAGATATGTTTAAAGGGCCTGCATCTATTACAACTTTTTTAGATTGGTTCAATGTTACAGAACATTATGTGCATCTAAAAGGACCAATTATTTTAGACCTCATTCCGGCCGTTTTTCTCATTATTCAAATAGTTTTCTTTTTTAAAGACAAACAAAAAGTAAAAGGATTGTTTGCTGTTCTTTCATTGTTGGCAAATTGTGTGGGGGCATTTATGGTGATAAAATATGCTTACCCCATTGCTGGCCAAATGGCTGATTGGACGCCCGATACTATCCCTTCCAATTGGATTAGCGTAAAAGATGAATGGATAAAATATATAGGTTTTTATGGTCTATCAGGTGTTTTAGGTTTGGTTTTCTTTCTGATAACCTACTTTGTACCTGCAAAAAAGAATACTAGTATAAAACCCCTACACCCATTTTTCAATGTGTTAAAAAATGCAATGCTTTTTGTTATAACCTTGCCAGCATTACTAGGTGCATCTGGTGTTTTTGATGTAATTTTTTTTCCAATTGGTTACAAGATTTCAGGGACAACATTTATTGAAATGCACCGCCCAATAGATTTATTAATGAGAAGCATAGGACCAATAGTGTTCACTATTTTGCTTTCGTTATACGGATTACTTACCATTCTCTTTTTTATGGAAAAGAGCAAAATAAAAGGCTTTCTTATTTTAGCGGCTATCCTTTTCCTCCTGGCCAACACTTTTGTTGCTTTGCAAGGCAACCGACCTCTAAACGATCTATTTTTAACATGGACGTCAACAACTATACCGAGCAACTGGTCGAGTTTAAGAGATGAATGGTTTGGTTATCATTTGATAAGAAATATTTTTAACGAATTGCTGCTATTTTCTATACTACTAATCTATTTTGTGCCAGTTAGTAAAAACAAAACAGCTGCATTGTAACTTTTGACAAAAGGTGGTCGAACTAGTTTTCCTTCCACTAACACGGGTTTGGTAAAGGTGGCGGTTCAGTACTCCGCGGACACATTTGTGGTGAAAAACTTCACCTTCGACAAGCCACAAAACATTAACAACGACAATGCGATTGTGAACTATTTAGACTTACCAATAGCGACAGAATTAGAAAGAACAAAAAGAACTTTAAATTTTTGACACGTGAGATAGTAACTGCCCACAACAGTATGTTTGCGCAATGGTGGCGGGACATCAAGGTATTAAGTATAGTTTTTTTATTACGTTTGCCCACGCGGAGAGGACGCGGCTTCGATAAGCCACCACTGCGCAAACACAAACGTTGTTTGCCATTTAAACAGACTACTACCGAAATGAAGATATATTTTCTTTTATCGACCTTTATTGTAGGTCTGAATTTAAGTTATTGTAACGGACAAACACAATCTGCGACTGATAAGAAAAGAATTGATAATTACAAAAGCGAAATATTGCCTGAGAGTGAAATGCGGGTAACAACAGACAAGGCTGTCAAATTGATTCAAAGCAAAAATTACAACGAGCTCAAAAACCTTTTTGCAGACGACATTTCCAAAAACATTTCCGATCTACAAATTATCCAGCTTGTTGACCAAATAAGCTCGCTTTTCCAGAGCGAAGGAGTACCAGAAGGAAACGAAAACATCTTACCAGCTTTGAGTGCCTCTGTGAATGGGAAAGACACCGTTTTTGTAAACAATATTATGTACAATTTCAAACCAATTTCCGATGGGACAAGCTTATCACAAAAAGTGTTGACTTTTAGCTTTCTGAAAAAATATGGTACACAGAAATTAGTTGGTATTAATGCGAAAGCAGATCCACTTTCAGCAGGTAATTCTAAGCCGACCATAAAGCCGCTTGAAGTGTTCAACTTCAGTGTATCCGACATTAGTCGCTTTAGAATTTATTATGACGAGGGAGCGGATAGGCATACGAAATTCAAAAATGAAACAGGATACTTTGCAATAGAAGGGGATGCATCTTCTCTTGAAGAATCAGGAATTAAGACAATCATTCAATCAATATTTTCAGATTTGGCAAAATCCAAATTTGAAAAGGTTGGATCGTTTAATTCTACTTTAAATCGTGGAGACAAGGCTAAATTTATTCAGGCTGAATTCGAGCTTAAGGACAAGCCCTACACTTTATCTCTCTATTTACCAATCGAAAATGGAGGACAATACAGCAATAAGATTATTGTTATGCAAAGGCAGTACGCAAACTTAGGGTATGAATTCGTTTTAAATCAAAAGGACTATCCACGAATTACATCTGACTTTCCAAAAATTGCAATGCTTAAACTCGACAACTATTACTTAGACAAACCATAAAACGGCATACAACAAAATGTTTATGCAATGGTGGGGTGTAGTGTAAGTTATACGTTTTTAGTTTCGTTCAACATTTGGGTACGGTTGACGGACACGTTTTCAAAGCCCACCACTGCATAAACACAATCGTTGTAGGCCATTCGCTAACAAAGATCACCCATGAAAGAAGGCATAGAAATTAATTGTTCGAAGGACGAAGCGTTAGTTCTGTTCGATTTTTTATCGAGGTTCAATCAAGCAACTAATGCCAGCTTTTTCGAAGATCAAGCGGAACAGAGAGTGCTTGGGAATATTGAAACACAACTTGAGAAGATCCTTGTTGAACCTTTTGAACCTGACTACATAAACATTATTAAACAAGCAAGAAACAGAATTAGAGACGGGCAATAATGGAAAGCGGGGCAAGCGAACGGCCTACAACATTGTGTATGCGCCATAGCTGGGGAGTACTGTAGACTGAAAGTGTTATCTTCGTTTCACCGCGATGGTTGCGTGTACGTTCGTCCTGGTCGGCCTTGCCAGCCTTCGGCTTTAGCAAGTCCTCCTGAGCCCAGCTACGGACGCATACACTGATCGTTGCCGGCAAGCCATAAGAAAATCTCAGTCAAGTGATAAGAAGGACAATAGTAGCATTAACCATTACGACAACTTTATTAAGTTGTGACAATCTAAAAAGACTTGAGACAAAGGAATTGGTAGAGACCAATCCGACTGAACACATCTTCAATGTTCCTGAGGACAAGTTAAGACAGACAATTTTGAACTCATTTACAGTACCTGTACAACTTAATAGCCACTTTCTTAAATCAAGTGTATTTTGTTTTAACGTGGGCTTTGGTAATGAAAACCATATAATGCCTGTTACCTTCAATCCCGAGACTTCAGACAATGCTTCTTTTGGAAAAGAGCATTTTGAAAAACCAAATACTGAGAACGACATCTACATTCATTCCTTTGGACAATTTTGGCATTCACCAATCTATTACGCGGGCGGAGAACCACTTGAATATAGGACTCCCTTCATATTGACACTTGAAAAAATGGATGAAGAAAGGACTCTTTTAAAGGTTCGACCTGAAACACCAAAAGTTATTAAAGGAGTAGCAGGACTTACTGCACATGGATTTTATTCAAAAGAAATAGAAGTAAAACCAACGACTGTTGAAGAATATAGTTTAATCCTGTTTATAGCCGAACAACTTGGTGACACGACTCTTAGACCATTGATAATAAAGACCAAGGACTAAGGGACAAGTAACAAAGATGGACCGAATGGCCAGCCGGCAACACAATGTTTGCGCAATGGTGGGGTGACGTGTAAGTTCAAAGTGTTATCTTCGTTCAACGTTTGCCCACGCGGACAGTGGCGGCTTAAGAAGCCCACCACTGCGCAAACACAAACGTTGTAGCCAATGCGCGTTAAAGATTCAACTCCGAATTAAGTACCATGAAAGATATCAGACTAATAATCATCCTTTCAAGCATTACTATAGCTTATAGTTGTTCAAGAGAAAGTCGGGACAGTTTGATTTACGAAAGACTAAAAGCGTGTAATTCGACTGGTTTAGACTCGACAATTTTATGCGGGACATTTCCCGTTTTTGAAAATAGACGAACTAACTCAGGACGAAAAATTGATTTGAATATTGTTGTAATCCCCGCGATTCATAAAAGTCATTCTAAATTGCCCATATTTTGTTTTGACGGTGGACCTGGCGTAGCAACTACGAGTGGAGCATCATTCTATGCTGATAGTATTAATCATTATAGAGTTGAACATGATGTAGTTTTAATTGACGTCAGGGGAACTGGTAATTCAAATCCACTGCATTGCCGACAGCTACAATTTAAAGAAGGCTTAGAACAACAGTTTACCGAAATGTATCCAATACAAGATGTAAAAGACTGTTATGACTCCTTATCCAAATTTGCGGACTTATCTCAGTATACCACGACTAACATGGCAATCGATATTGAAGAGATTAGGAAGTGGTTAGGTTATAATAGGATTAGCATATTTGGGCTTTCATTTGGCGGACGATTGGCTCAAGTATACATGAAAATGTTTCCTAATTCTATCGAAAGCTGTGTTTTGTGGTCTCCGACTACTACGTCATCAAGAATGCCGCTTTACCATGCTCAATATGCCGAAGCAAGTTTAAATAAACTATTCTCGGACTGTAAGCGCGATTCTTTGTGTAACCTATCATTTCCAAATATTCGAGAAGAATTCAGAGACTTAATGGAG
>CAYMPU010000079.1:0-4260 GCA_964392375.1 uncultured Ohtaekwangia sp.
CCATGACCTAAAACAAGAGCGCCAAGGATTGATCCGATAATCGGAAGATGGGTTATGAGAAGGTGAATGTGTACCTGGTCCATGATTTCGACTTTCGATAAAAGTGACAAGAAACCATGACTCAATAAGTGACATAACTCATAGAATTCAGTGATTAAAATGGTGACCCTCCTGGTCTTTAAACGCCCACTGCCGTCAGGATCGTTCCACTTAATCTGGGAGGGGTTGACATTACTAATCTTTAAGTTTACTCACAAACGAATTCCACCCCTGTTTTGGCAAACCCGAATCGTAGTGATTCAATCCAAGCGAGTTCATAAACCCACACAAATACGTAGGATCTACACCCTGAGCCAAACCGTAACGTCCGCAAAAGTCCTGTGGATAGTCATACAATCCATGGTAATGGATGAATTCCAATTTTCAACTTTCCTTATACGGCCGAAGGGCATCGAACATCGCCTTTTATCCATGGCATCCTTTGGTGAATGCGTTGGACAGATTGCTGATAGAACGAGGCAAATCCATTTAATGTCAAATGGGTTCATCGTCAAGTAAGACAATTTTTCGCATAGTCAATTCCTGATAAACTATTGCCGTTCTGGCAACGTTTTATAGCTTGTATCGTAAGCGATAATGCAGCAAAATCGCACCCTTCTTTAGCGGTTCCCCTGCTTTTCTCCCCTACCTTATCAGGACCTTATCAGGACATTAAGAGGACCTTATCAGGACCTTATCAGGACTTGCTTAGGTGTTTTTGCCTTGCCCTTGGCTTGTTTCTTATATGGTATTGGCTTGCCTGTTTCATCGTTGGTAATAGATGGTAAGGACGTTGTTCTATGGGGCTCCGTTGTGCCTTAATAAACCCTTAGAAATCTTGCCCTTGCAGGAACCTGTCTCGCAGAGCCGCCAAGCCTCATCGAAACGTGATTGGCAGCGTCATCTTCGTGCGTACAGGTTTACGGTGCTGATAGCCAGGTTTCCAGTCGGGAAGCAGGGCCACCGCCCTGACCGCTGCTTCATCGCAGCCAGCTCCGATTCCCTTGATAGCCTTTACTTTGTCAACTGCACCATCGGGCTCGATAGTGAACTCCACAAATACCCTTCCCGTGATTCCCATTCTCCTTGCATTCTCAGGGTAGACCAAGTTCAGGTTGATAAAATTCCCGATCGTATTCATTCCTCCTGGAAATTCAGCATTTTCTTCGACTACTCTTAGCACCATACCTTCGGCCATCATTGAGTCAGTTGCCGGAACAGGAGAAAGTATTTCACGTAATTCAGCATAGTCCCTCTTCCGTATATACATGGATTGAACGAACTTCTCCTTTTTCAAAAGGAACTCCATGATGGAATCGGGAAGTAAAGGTGTTGGGACGTTGTTCGAAAATTGCCCTTCCAGGGTGAGGCCAAATCGCTGGTACCAGAAATGTCCGTTCTTGATTCCAAGGGAATCATAATTGAGTCGCAGAAAAGGCCTGTTATCAGCATCATACTCAACCACGCTTCCCGTGAATACTTCGCGTGAAGTGTTTATGCCTCCCACGCGATAGTGCGTCGCTAACTCATGAATGGTTAATTCTCCCTGTTTATTGTAAAAGAGTTTTACGTCACTTATTGAATGACCACTTACGAATACAAGAAGGAGCACAATGTACCCAATCATAATTATACTAATTGTCTAAATAAAGCAACATCTTCATTAAATTAAATAACTCTACCGGGGATTTCCAAATGTCGGATCGCCGAATAACTCTTCGCGGCTCCGTAGTTCAAACATCCTTAAACTGAAACCTCAAATACTTAATCTTCTCCCCCTTCGCAGCAAACATCTCTTCGAAGCGCGTGCGAATATCAAAGCATTCATCCCGAAGACTTGAAGCATACACATCGTCAGTGACCGCCAGGTTTGCGATGTCCTTTCGTTCGCTCAGCACTTCTCTCGTGTAGTCAAACAGTCCGGTGTTGTCGGTCTTGAGGCGGAAGTAGCCACCGGGACGGAGGATGCGCTTGTACATGTCCAGGAACCTCGGACTGGTAAGCCGCCGCTTGATGTCGCGCTTGCGGGGACGTGGATCCGGGAAGGTGAGCCAGATCTCATCAACTTCATGTGGCGCAAAGAAGCTCTCGATGTTGAGGATGTTGGCACGGAGAAATCCAATATTGGCAAGCCCCTGCTCTACTGCCAGCGTGCTCCCCTTCCAGATACGGTCGCCCTTAACATCAACACCAACATGGTTGCGCTCGGGAAAGCGTGCCGCGAGCGCTACAGAGTACTCACCCCTGCCGCAAGCGAGCTCGACGGTCATGGGCTGGACCTGAGTAAAGTATGCGTCGTTCCAGTGTCCACGGATCCTGTTGAAGAGCTCCTTTCCGGGCTCAACGACGTTCGCACGTTCGGCGATGACACTAAAACGGTAAAGTTTGTTTTTCAAGGATGGCGATCAAAACTTGTAGAGATCCTACTCAACCCGCACCGTCCGTATCACAAATCCCTGCGCTTGCTGCTGCGACTCCGGACTGAGGCCTGGACCCAGCGAGATCTGCAGCGACTCAACCTTTGTCAGGTCAAAGGCAGCGGTCTGACTCGGCGTAAAATAGTAGGGCAGAAAAGTTGGATAGGGCCGCGGCAATGTCACCAGCTTCACGGACTTGAGGTCTGCAACAGACAACGCATAATCCTTTTGGGCAGGCTCCAGCGTCACCAACGCTCCGTAAGTGCTCCCATCACGTAGGATCAACGCCACCTGCAAGGTGGTCGGGCGATTGACGAGCGAACGGCCATTCAGAATAATCTTGGTCTTGCCAGTCAACTCATCTCTTCTTCCGGCAATATTCTTCCCAAAGAAATACCGCATCGAGTAATCGGCAATCTTCTCACCGTTTCTGTTTTCAGGGTCGGGTACAAACAACTTCTCCACCGGTATACGCAACTCCAGCTTTCCTGGGACCTCGGTTGGAAATACTCCGGAGTTCCATATCCATGGCCGTGAAACTTCGTTGGCGTCGGTGGTGGCATCAAAGAGATAGAGTGGAACAGTCTTTGGAACAACGGGCACTTCATAGGTCCGCCGGTCATAGAAATCCCAATCCCTCGGCCCTCCTTCTGTATCGGCTGGAAATGTACGTGTGCCTTTGCCGTCCTTGACAACAATGTAATACCGAAGGAACCCGACTCCGGGACCAATGGTCGCGCGATACGTATAGTTACTCTCCCGCTTCATGGTGATGATCTCTGAACGCCGGCCCTGTGTCAGCACATGAACTTCTACCGTCGACGGCATGTCAGGCCCAACAACCGTGGCTTGGATATCGACTTCGGCACCATCAGCAACTTCCCGAAGCGGCTGATGCAGCACGTACGTCTTGCGCACATTCGCCTCAGGTGCTGTGAACTCGCCTACCTTGATTCGCTCGTAAGTGTCCGTGGCCTTCCATCGGTTGGTCATCCCCTTCTTCGTCAGCACATAGGTGCCGGGCATGACATCAAAGTTCCCGTTGCTCGACCCGCTGGAAGTAGCATTGCCGCCATTCATTTTCGTCACCTGAAAGTCAGGCCCCAGATCAGGCACGGTCACCGTCATGGGCCAGGCATTCCACCGAATGGCTCCCACCTGCTTCTTCGGACTTGTCGGTGTAAAAGGATCTTCAATCCAGATGGCATCCGGCATCACTTCGAGACGCCAGACACCGGGCTCGAGGCGGTCAAGGAAATACGCGCCCGTTCCCTCATAGCGCACCAGCGGCGAATCTCCGCTTCCGGCAATATGTTCCAGTTTCTCCGCTGATGGCGGCGAAGTCTTCGTATGGTTGGTATAGTAGAAGGCTTTCTCGGTCACCATTTCAGCCAGGTCATCTTCGTACCGAACCCGAAAACTCTCAAACGTTGTATTCGCCGGATATCCTCCATAGGATTTGTTCATGGGCACCTGGTGAAATACTTCCGAAGCAATCTTGAGACTCAACGCCTTCTGTGGCGCGTAGGCGAGGTTCATGTAGTGCGTGCCGTACTCCGTATTCACATCGGCCATGAACGTTGGGTCATAGGCAAAATGTGTGGCCACCTGGATACCGGCTTCCCGGAAGCTGCGTGCCATTGCAGGGTAGATGTACGAGCGCCCCACATCGGCGGCATCGAACTCATACACGATCTTCGCCATCGGCTTGTACGAAGCGTTGTTGGCAAAGGGAATCACATAACGGTCAACATTGGGCAGTATGTTGCCGCCTAGTTCGTGACGCGACCCAAGTCCCGTAGGG
>CAYMPU010000080.1:0-6021 GCA_964392375.1 uncultured Ohtaekwangia sp.
GCCTTCCAGCACAGCCAGCAGTGTTGCCTCGTCCAGGTTCTGAAGGTCTTCTGTCACTGAATTTCCAAATAATAGCTGAGATGCGTTGCGCGACGTCTCATAGTCTGCGTGAGAATGCACCCGGATCATGATTTGTTTGGCCAGTTCCTGCTGAAGCTTACGAAGGTGAGGAGAGAGGGCATGCTCAGCAATGAGCGCCTCGATTTGCTCACGCGGTAGTTCGGTGAAAATGCGGATGAACGTGCCGGCATCTTCATCCGATGCGTTCATCCAGTATTGGTAGAAGTGGTAGGGCGATGTTCGTCTGGCGTCCAGCCACACATTGCCTTGCTCCGTCTTGCCGAATTTGGTCCCGTCCGCTTTCTTGATCAGCGGGGTGGTTAGCGCAAAGGCCTCACCGCCGTCCTTACGACGGATCAACTCTGTGCCGGTTACAATATTTCCCCATTGATCCGATCCTCCCATCTGCAGGCGGCATCCCTTATGCTTATACAGCCAATAAAAATCATAGCCCTGCACGAGTTGGTATGTGAACTCGGTAAATGAAAGTCCTGTCTCCAGCCGCTTCTGTACGGAATCCTTGGCCATCATGTAGTTGACCGTCATGTGTTTGCCTACGTCGCGAATGAAGTCAAGAAAGCGGAAGTCCCTGAACCAATCGTAGTTGTTCACCATCTCGGCCTGGGAGGGGCCCGGAGAGAAGTCGAGGAAGCGCTCCAGCTGCTGTCGTACGCAATCCTGATTGTGTCGAAGGGCCTCTTCCGAAAGTAAGTTCCGTTCAGCTGACTTGCCAGAAGGATCACCCACCATACCGGTAGCCCCACCTACCAGTGCCAGGGGCTTGTGACCGCACCGTTGAAAGTGCACGAGGGTCATGATCTGGACAAGGTTCCCGATGTGAAGGGAATCAGCAGTTGGGTCAAAGCCGATGTAACCGGTTGTTCGTTCCTTTTGCAGCTGTGCCTCCGTTCCAGGCATGACGTCATGGACCATACCCCTCCAGGTCAGCTCTTGAACAAAATTAGCGGTCGATGACATGATCGTAAATCAGGGGGCAAATATAGAAAGTGAACGTCGATAAAACGGTACTTCAGTTGGCCCGGGGAATATTATCTGCTACTTTGGCCCCAAACAGGAATCTATGAAACAGCCAGAGTCGTTGCAGCTTGTTGCCGAATTTCATCACACGTTCAAACACCCTGTGCTGCCAACCCCTGCGATACCCGATGAGCGTCGTTGTCGCCTTCGCGTCGAACTGCTGGCAGAAGAGTTGAAAGAACTGGAGGAAGCCATACAGGAAAAGGATATAGTCGCGGTGGCCGATGCACTTTGCGACCTGCAGTATGTATTGTCCGGGGCCGTGCTGGAATTTGGCCTAGGGGAAAAATTTCAGGCACTTTTTGAGGAGGTTCAGCGTTCCAACATGAGCAAGGCATGCACCTCGGAAGCAGAGGCCAAAGAGACTGTGGAGTACTACCGCTTACGGGACAATACAGAGTGCTACTACGTCCAGGAGGGAGTTCATTGGTTGGTCTACCGGAAAGCCGACAACAAGACCATCAAATCGAAGGGGTATTCACCGGCCGATCTAGAATCAATTTTGAAAGGCTGAGAGCACTAAAACGGACTCAAAATCGTTTTTTATGCGTATTTTTGCAGCGTTTAACCTGGTCGGATGACCCATTTATCATGAACGATTTAAGTCCCTTCTTGCAAGCCTGGTATAATACGATGATCATTGGTGCCATCATCTCCTTTGCCGGCGGTGTGATCATCTTTCTCAGCCATAACCTCCGGGTTTCTACGATCCGGGATTTCAAAGAGAAGTATGACTATATCAACAGCCATGAAGTGAAATGGTACAAGTGGACATTTTACTGCTTTGGTATCGGCGTTGGTTTTTTGATCAATATGTATGGCTCGGGTGACCGCATCCTGAACGAGGTAGGGGTATGGTTCTTTGTGCGCATCTTCTTTGGGGTAGCCGGAGCTACACTGGTGGCCTATGTATCCAAGTTGGTGCTTCAATACTATTACCCGACGAAACTCAATGCCAAGCTTAAGAAATGGCGTTACATGCCGAGGGTTAATGCCAAGACAGGCAACCGGATGCGTCTATTGACGGAAGAGGAAGAAGACGTACACCTGGAAGAAGGCAAGCAATCGGAAGAGGACATTTTCTCAATTGACTACGACGTTTGGATCGATGACAAGTCCGGTGAAATTCAGGTTGAAAAGTACCCCGGTCACCTGACTGCCCTGCGCTGCAACAATTGCGGGTTTTTTACCATGCGTGTGCATCATGAGGAAGTATCGCAGCGCTTTGAGGATGATTCACCAAAAGAAATTATCAAGCACTACAAGTGCGAATACTGCAAGAATGTGCGGGCCACTGCTTTTCCGATTTCCAAGAAGGAAGGAGAAGATTACAGGCATATGCGCAGCACGAGCAAGCGCAATACGAAGAACATTGATGCTGTTAGAATCGAGATCCATTCGGTATTGTCAGGAAAACGCTTTTACGAGTTCTCGACCCTCGAAGAGGCCCAGAAGTTTTTGGGAGAGTTTGATCTTGACAAATCAGCGAAGCCATAGTATCCTGTGGCAGGGTTCTTGCGTTAGATACATCATACTAAATTAGCTGATTTATGAAGTTGAGAGTGATCCTCGTGTTGATTGCGGTTACGATGTGTGGGAAAGGGTTCGCGCTCAGCCTGGATACCGTTAGGCTTCAACCAAAACCAGTCTTTGGTAAAGAGGCACGTGTTGTATCTTATTTACTTGATAATCATCATTTTAGAAAGATTAAGTTCAATGATTCATTGTCGTCTGTTGTCCTGGACAATTACTTCCTGGAATTGGACAACAGCAAGGTATATTTCCTTCAGGCCGATGTTCGGGCTTTTGAGAGCTATCGCAAGAAGCTGGACGACTTGACCAGGGCGGAGAATGTAACACCTGCTTTTGATATCTATGCTTTGTTTCAGGAGCGCTATCGCACCCGAATGGAGTATGTCTTGAATACACTGGTAGGACAGGAGTTTGACTATACCGTGGATGAATACTACGAGGTAGACCGCGACAGTGTAGCCTGGGCCAAAACGAAGGTGGAGTTGGATGAAACCTGGCGGAAGATCATCAAGAGTCAGGCGCTGAGTCTTAAGCTGGCTGGCAAGACCCAGCCCGAGATAACGGATATCATGAAGAAACGCTATGAGCGCCTGGCGAAGTCTTTCGAACAGCTTAACAGCGAAGATATCTTCAGCATTTACCTGAATTGTATTACCGAGGCATACGATCCCCACACCAACTACCTTTCGCCCAAAGCCAGCGACCGTTTCAAGGAAAGCATGAGCTTGTCGTTGGAAGGGATTGGGGCGCGGCTCACTACCGAGAATGACTACACCAAGGTGGCCGAAATCATTCCGGGTGGGCCCGCAGATAAGTCCAAACAGTTGCATGCCAATGACCTCATATCGGGTGTTGCGCAAGGCAAAGATGGCGAGATGGTTGACGTCGTGGGTTGGCGCCTCGACGAGGTTGTAAAACTTATCAAGGGCCCCAAAGGAACAGACGTACGACTGCAGGTGCTCCCGGCCCAAACCGGGATTAGCGGTCCACCTGTAGTCATTCATTTTACAAGGGATAAAGTAAAACTTGAAGATCAGGCGGCTAAGAAGCAAGTAATTAGCTATTCAGTTAGCGGCAAGGATGTGAAACTAGGTGTGATTTCGCTGCCCGGTTTTTACATGGACTTCGATGCGTATCGCAAGGGTGATCCAAACTACAGGAGCACAACACGTGACGTGAAGAAACTCATTCAGGAGCTGAAGGCGGAGAATGTGCAAGGCATTGTGATGGACCTGCGCAACAACGGTGGAGGCTCATTACCTGAGGCTATTGATCTTACGGGGCTCTTCATTAAGGATGGACCGGTCGTTCAGGTACGTGACCCAGCAAATCGGGTGGAAACCTATGCCGATGAAGACAGAGAGGTGGCGTATGATGGCCCACTGGTTGTGCTGACGAATCGGGGCAGTGCCTCTGCATCAGAGATCTTTGCCGGTGCTATCCAGGACTATAAACGCGGTGTTATTGTGGGTGAGTCCACCTTCGGAAAGGGTACTGTGCAATCGATACTCGACCTGGGGCGCTGGATTCAGGACAAGGAAAAAGTTGGTCAATTAAATCTGACGTTTCAGAAGTTTTACCGTGTAACCGGCAGCAGCACACAGAACAAAGGTGTGACCCCGGATATCCTGCTCCCTTCTGCATTGTCACCACAACAATTTGGCGAAAGTTCGCGGCCCAACGCCTTGCCTTGGGATGTCATTAAGAAGGCGGAGTTCCAGAAGACGAACAATGTCAACGACAAATTGGTAGCCAATCTCACGAAGGAATATCAGGAACGTCTGAAATATGACGCTTCGCTTAAGAAATATGCAGGTGACATTGAAGAAACCCGGCAGAGCATCGCGGAGACAAGAATATCGCTGAACGAAGCCAAGCGGCGTCAAGAAATGGCTGAGGCCAAAGCTAAATCGAGTGACACTACCCTGGATACCCGTCTTACGAAAGAAGGGCTTCCTGTGGACGACTTGTCCAAATTGAAAGACGAGCCTCTCCGGGAAGGCCTGCTCATCTTATCCGATATTCTGACAAAGTATATCGGTTGATCCTTATCGTGACAGCGTTACCGGCTTCAGTGTATAGCCTCTTCCTTTAAGCAGGGCAAGCATGCCTTGGTCTCCTTCCAGATGCGTAATGCCGATGGAAATGAAGGATGGTTTATCCTTTACCATATTATCAAGTTTGGGTAGCCACTCCATGTTCCGTGCAATGTAGAACTCGTTGACAAAGGCTGGGTTGTCTTCTGTAGGATGAAGTGTAAACGAGAATATTTTGTCCAGGTCGTTGGCAACAAAAGCTGCCTCAAGGGCCAGATAGTCCGCCTTTTGCTGATCGAAGTGATCGATACTTTCCAATAGGGCCTTTTCCTGGTCATCCAACGGAAAGGCATGGATAGCCTGAGCCTCACGCTGAATGGTTTCCAGACTATAGGTTTTTAGTTTGTTCTTCTTAGCCATTAGCAGTAATTCGATGTCATAATATTTCACCTTCTCGCCCAGCGACATGCGGGTCATGTTGATCGAGAGTGCCAGGGGTATAATCTTCGAATAGTCTTTGTCGAACTTGCTCCTCGGGATGTGAAACTCTTTTTCAAAGAAGGTAGCCACCCGGGCGTAGTTTTCGGGCGACAGGTCGGTAGAAAGCGATTGGCCTTTCGGGTAATGAAGCGCTTTATTTAGCTCCATTTGAGCTTTGTGATCTACCTGGTCTTCAATGGCGAAAATCTTGCATTGCTTCATCTTCTCTTCGATCTCCTTGGGAAGATAGAATTCTTTCTCGCCTATGAATTTCAGCGTTCCCATCAGGTATGATGGCTGGGTCAATCCGTTGCCGGATATTTCCCACAGGATAGAGTTTTGGGCGAACCCGGTAATGGACAATGTGGTACAAACCAATATCGTGAGTAGTGCTTTCATGGGAGGTGGTGTTGTGCAACAAAGAAATAATAAATCGGTGAAAAACGGAAGCACGCGACGACCAGCGGAACAACAAAGAAAGATGTGCCGTTGTAAGCCCATGACCACATTTTTCTCTATTTTAAGCCGGAATTGGGAACCCGGTAACCTGCCATGAGTGAAGAATTATTGAAGGCCATTATCCAGCTCTTTGCCATCGTGGCCAAGGAGCGGATAACCGACGATGAACGGGCCAATATCCGGGACTTCCTGTCGCTTCACCTCAACCAGGAAGGCACCCGCTACTACCTCAACCTATTTGATGAGTTTGTCAAGGCCAACCGCAAAGCTGCCGGAGCGGAAATGACCAACATGGATGATGAGACGGCTCAGTTTGTTGATGACTGGGCGCACATCATGCAGATTTCCAAAAAGGTGAACCAGGCGCTCACCATGCACCAAACAGCGGTGATTGACATCAAGATCATCGAGCTGG